>JAWOGX010000133.1:0-19183 GCA_046496455.1 Bacteroidales bacterium
CGATTAAAGCCAAATGGTTTGTGATCATTTACGGAGCACTGGAACTCTTTCAGGGCATCCGCGGATCGGGTAGCAACATTGCCCACCTGGCGCATATCGGCGGGATGGTCTTTGGTTTCATCCTGATCAAGATATGGAATCGTCGTATCAATAGTCCTAATTATTACTGATTATGATGTTCACGATGAATAACCCCTACGGGCAGCAGCAGGGGAACTTCCAGCCGCGTGAGAGCTTCAGCCAGCGGTTTAAGCGATTCATCAGGACACAGCCCGTGCTGGCCATCCTGATGGCACAGGCCATCGGTGCCTATATCCTTATGGAATCAACCTTTTTCTACGGGCTGATCTTCGTGCTGATGCTTTATTTCGGCGGGGTTTTCCTCCGGCAATACTTCTCGGACCTGACCCTGGTTGCGGTTTATCTTTCCGGGGGCGTTGCCGGTTTTGTCGGGTATACGCTTATGTTCAATCCTGCCCCCGATTTTACCGATAATCTCCTTCGGGCCGCCATTCAGGGTTCAGCGGTATTTGCCCTGCTCACTTTCATCGCCGTTGCCAAACCAGACCTGCGGATAAGGATTTTTCTCCTGATGCAGGCAAAGTTCTGGCATATTGCTGCATTACTCCTCACCCTGCTTCTTTTGAGACGTGATCTGGCAGGTGGGGGCACCCATCTTTGTTACCTTAGCGGATCTATCGTGGCAGCGCTGGGAGCCGTGCTCTTTGCCAGGAAAATCCCCTTCGGAAAGATGAAGCTTTTCAACTGGATACACTTTCGCAGAGAAAAGAAATTTGCAAAATACCAGACGATAAAAGAGAAAGGAAGACCTCTGCGAGATGAGGAGTACAACGATATCCGGGCAGAACGGCAAAAAAAAATCGATGAGATCCTTGATAAAATCTCCAGGTCTGGTTATGATTCGTTGACCAGGGAAGAAAAGGAACTTCTCTTCAGGCAAAGCAAATAGATTATGGCAAGAAAACGACGGAAAGGGCGTCCCTCTTTTATTTCCATCATTTTACTGATGGTGAATATTCTTGTGATTATTGCTACTGCAGCAGCCTATTTGTCGAACTGGGTTTCGCCGGATAAGCAGTGGCAGATCGCTTTCGCGGGACTTGCCCTTCCTTTGATTATTGCTGTCAATTTCGTGTTTATCCTGCTATGGCTCTTTGTCAGACCGCGATTTGCGTTGATATCACTTCTTGCTTTAATTGCAGGCTTCAATATCATAAGCCGTTTTGTTCAGCTGAACTATCCTGATGAATTTGAAAAAACCGGGAAACGGTTTGAAGTGATGAGTTACAACGCACACCACTTCAAACTTTGGGGCGAATACGGGAAACCTGACTACAAAACCTTTGATGCTGCCAGTACTTTTTTTGCCGAACACCGGCCTTCCCTCCTTTGCCTGCAGGAGGGTGTGATCAATCATCCCGTGACCGGCAACCTGGCTGGTCGTCTCAGAAAGGACCTGGAATATGACGGAGTGTATGCAAGATCCTACTATGATGGAGGGGTCAGTGGATTTATTATTCTGCACAATGGCCAGAGAACCGGGCAGGGAGAGATCAGGCACGGTGACAGGGTGTTTGCCGTTTATGCTGACCTGGAGATGAACGGTATAGCTTTCAGGGTCTATAATGTGCATCTGCAATCCGTGAAGCTGAGCAAAGAAGAGTATGTCATGGACAACCTTACCCCTGAAGCCTATAAAGACACTTTATTTGTAAAAGGTTCCAGGCAGATAGCCAGGAAATTGAAATATGCCTTTATTGAGCGTTCGTTTCAGGCCGATTTACTCCGGCAACACATTGAAAATTGCTTGTTACCGGTGGTAGTATGCGGAGACCTGAATGACACACCTTGTTCCTATGCCTACACCGTCACCCGAAAAGGGCTTCATGATGCATTTGTCTATGCCGGCAAAGGTTTCGGCAGAACTTATCATGGCAAATTCCCCTCTTTCAGGATTGATTACATCTTCGCCTCAAAAGATTTCAGTGTGAAATCCTTTGATATCTACAGGAAGAAATTCAGTGACCACTACCCCATCTCATCATGGCTTGAATTCCAAGAAAAACCGCTCTGACCATGCAATTCCAGCTCACTTCCGCATTCTCGCCCACGGGTGACCAACCCGATGCCATCAGGCAGCTTGTGGATGGGTTGCAGCGCAGGGATAAACACCAGGTCCTGCTTGGTGTTACCGGTTCCGGAAAAACATTCACCATGGCCAATGTGATCCAGCAGGTTCAGAGGCCTGTGCTGGTGCTCAGCCACAATAAAACCCTCGCTGCACAGCTTTATGGCGAGTTCACCCAGTTCTTTCCGGAAAATGCCGTGGAGTTTTTTATCTCCTATTATGATTATTACCAGCCAGAAGCTTTCATTCCGGTTTCCAATACCTATATCGAAAAGGATCTCAGTATCAATGATGAGATCGAGAAACTGCGCCTCAGTGCCACCTCCCAGCTCCTCTCCGGCAGGCGCGATATCATCGTTGTTGCTTCAGTTTCCTGCATTTATGGGATTGGTAATCCGGAAGATTTTTCAAGCAATGTCATCCGTGTCCGTCGTGGTGACAGGATCAGCAGAAACAAGTTGCTGCATGCCCTTGTCAGCAGCCTCTATTCCAGAACAGAAGCTGATTTTCAGCGGGGTAATTTCAGGGCCAGGGGTGATACGGTGGATATCTACCCGGCATATGCTGATATTGCTTACCGGCTTATTTTCTTTGGAAATGAGATCGAATCGGTCGAGTCGATCTGGCCCGATACCGGTAAGCGGATTGAGACGCTGGAAGACCTGACCATATACCCGGCAAATATTTTTGTCACCAGCCAGGACAAAATGAAACAGGCGCTTGAAGAAATCCAGGCAGACCTGGAGAAGCAGGTGGAGTATTTCAGGCAGATTGGCAGGCACGAAGAGGCAAAAAGGCTGGATGACCGCGTTTCTTACGATATTGAGATGATGAGGGAGCTGGGGTATTGTCCGGGGATTGAGAATTATTCCCGGTATTTCGATGGGCGCGATACGGGTAAAAGGCCCTTTTGCCTTCTCGATTATTTTCCGGATGATTTCCTCATGTTCATCGATGAGAGTCACGTTACCGTTCCACAGATCAGGGCTATGTATGGTGGCGACAGATCCAGGAAACAAACGCTTGTTGAATATGGCTTCCGGCTTCCGGCTGCTTTGGACAACAGGCCCCTGAAGTTTGACGAATTCGATGCGCTGGTCAGTGAGATCGTTTATGTCAGCGCCACTCCTGCCGATTATGAACTTGAGATGAGCGGTGGTGTGGTGGTTGAGCAACTCATCAGGCCTACCGGGTTGCTGGATCCGGTCATCGAGGTGCGGCCAAGCAAAAATCAGATTGATGATATGCTGGGCGAGATTGATCAACGGGTGAATCAAAATGAGAGGGTGTTGATCACTACCCTTACCAAAAGGTTGGCTGAGGAGCTGAACAAATACCTGATTTCACTCGGCATCAAAAGCAATTATATCCACTCTGATGTAGACACCTTGGACAGGGTCGCCATTATGCAGGCGCTTCGCAAAGGGAACATCGACGTACTGGTGGGTGTAAACCTGTTAAGGGAGGGTCTTGA
Organism: Bacteroidales bacterium; assembly: GCA_046496455.1. Classification (GTDB taxonomy): domain Bacteria; phylum Bacteroidota; class Bacteroidia; order Bacteroidales; family SKPS01; genus SKPS01. The sequence goes on from JAWOGX010000133.1 coordinate 3,624, forward strand.
TCTCCCTGAAGTCTCACTCGTGGTGGTGCTTGATGCCGACAAGGAAGGCTTTCTCCGTTCGGAGCGTTCACTGACGCAGACAGCAGGCCGGGCTGCCAGAAACGTGAACAGCAAGGTGATTTTCTACGCCGACCAGGTGACCCAATCGATGCAGCGGACAATCGATGAAACCACACGTAAAAGAGAGAAGCAACTGGCTTACAATGAGAAACACGGTATCATTCCGGAATCGGTGCATAAACCGATAGAGCGTTCCCTCCTTGGCCAGGAAGGGGGAACCATGAAAGGGCAACCAGAAGGCAGGCCCTATATTGAAGAGGAACACATCAACCTGGCAGCAGACCCGGTGGTTCGTTACATGACCCCGGAACAGGTTCAGAAAGCTATAAAAAAACTGAAGCAACAAATGGAAGCTGCCGTGAAGGAGCTTGATTTCATTGAAGCTGCCAGGATTCGGGATGAAATTTATACGCTGGAAGCCAGGAAGACAATGGGTTAAGGAGCAAATCAGCTAATTGTTAATCAGCTAATTACCATGGATTCTTACGCCATTTATCCAGGTGCTGATTACTTTGGTGGTGGGTATTTTTTCCACCGGAATTACCATGATATCCTGATCGAGGATTACAAAATCTGCCCTCTTGCCGGGTTCCAGGCTTCCCTTTTCCCTTTCCTCGAAACAAGCTCTTGCTGCCCAGATGGTCATTGCCCTGAGAGCGTCCTCCCTCGACAGTTTATTCTCAGGCTGCCAGCCACCTTCCGGCATTCCATGCAAGTCCTGACGGCTTACCGCAGCATAAAACCCCAGCAACGGATTGATCTGCTCCATTGGAAAATCACTTCCATTGCACAGCCAACCTTTCGCCTCCAGCAAATCCTGATATGCATATGCGTACCTGACCCTTTCACTTCCAAGCCTCTCCCCTGCCCAACCCATATCTGAGGTTGCGTGCGTTGTATTGATGGCCGGAACAATGTCATACGCTGTAAAATAATGCATATCCTCAGGATGTACCACCTGTGCGTGTTCAACCCTCCAGCGTGCATCGTTATGCTGCTGTAATACCCGGGCATAGGTTTTCAGGACCAGCCTGTTGGCAGAATCACCGATCGCGTGGGTATTCACCTGATAACCATAGTTGTATAGTTCACGGCATTGTTCGGCAAACTCCTCCGGCTCCAGTGTCAATATCCCATGATAACCCGGTTTGTCCGAATAGGGCTCCAGGAGCAATGCGCCTCTGGACCCCAATGCCCCGTCAGCATAAAACTTGACTGACCGGATATGCATCTTGCCATCATGATAAACGCCTTTACTGATATACTCGCTGATGTTTTCAGGAGTGTAGGTGATCATGGCATAGATGTTCATTTTCAATCGATTATCATTCTGAAGCTGACGAAGTAAGGCTATCTCACTGTTTTCCAGGCCTGCATCGCCTACAGTGGTCAGCCCCACTGCAAAGCAATTCTCCTGTCCCTGCAAAATCCCCCGGATCAACTCTTCCCCACCTGCCTTTGAAGCAGTAGTCTCCTCAAGAAATAACTCCTTCATGATGTCTGCTGCTTTATCCAGCAATATTCCTGTCAGGGTGACACTCCTCTTCTGAATTTCTCCCCCTTGAATAACACTCCGATGGTCAATGCCCGCTCTCTTCAGGGCAACATCGTTGGCAAGCACTGCGTGCCCGTCAACCCTGATGAGAACAACAGGACGGTCCGGGAAAAGTCTGTTGAGCTCCTCATTGTCAGGGAACTCCTTTACCGGCCAGTTGTTCTGGTCCCAGCCCCTACCGACAAGCCATCCTTCCGGATGCTCTGCGGCAAATCGCTTCATGACCCCGAGTACTTCTTCGAACGAAGTGGTTCCGGTAAGATCAGCACGGGTTGCCAACCCGGCACCATAATGATAGAAATGGCAATGGGGATCGTAAAATCCCGGGTACAGGGCCCTCCCTTCAGCATCATGCACCTCAACGGGGTCATAAGACTTCAGCAAATCCTTTTTACTGCCCACCGCCAGAATGATTCCGTCATGGATCGCCATCGCTTCAGCTATCGAAAATTCCGCATCGGCAGTGTGAATCACGGCATTGATTACGATCAGGTCAACAACCTCCCGTTGGGGGGTACAGGCAAAGAGTAATGCGGACATGGCAAGGGCAATAATGTTCAGGCGTTTCATACACAATTCTTATGATTACCGGTTAAATCCTTCAGCAAAAATAATCTATATCTCATAACTACGCCAGGTGTCTGGCTGTTTACTGATAAACCATTACCTTTGGCCATCTCAACAAGGTTTATGAAAGACCTCACAAACGGTAACGAGCTCAAACTGATCCTGTATTTTGCCCTGCCCATGCTGCTGGGTAATCTTTTCCAGCAGGTATACAGCTTCACCGACAGCGCTATCGTGGGCAAGTTCGTTGGTAATGAAGCACTCGCTGCCATTGGCGCCAGTTTCCCACTGATCTTTGTTCTCATTGCACTTGCCGTGGGTGTGGCCAATGGGGTAAACATCATCATTTCCCAGTATTTCGGTGCCAGGGATTACAAGAAAGTGGAGACCGCCATTGACACCATGTATCTTTTTTCGTTCATTGCCGGGATACTGTTATCCGTAGTCGGGCTTGTGATTTCCAAACCCATTTTCAGGCTGATCAACATTCCCGACGAGATCATGCCCCACGCCCTCACTTATTTCCGGATTTACACAGCAGGTTTCATCCTGATGTTTGGGTATTACGCTACCGCAGGCATCCTGCGTGGCCTTGGCGACAGCAAGACTCCGTTGTACTTTCTGATCATATCCACCGTCCTGAATATTGGCCTGGACTTGCTGTTCATTGTCGTCTGGGGCTGGGGAATTGAGGGTGCTGCCATCGCAACAGTGATATCCCAGGGGGTTGCCTTCGTACTTGGTGCCTGGTATCTCCGCAGAAAAGGGTCTATCATCAACCTCCATTTTCGACCTTTTCAGTTCGACAGGGAGATTTTCAGGCAGGCGATGCGGGTAGGACTCCCGTCCGGCATGCAACAAACTTTCGTTGCACTTGGCGGTATCCTGCTCTTCTGGATCGTCAACGACTTTGGCACCGAAGTGATTGCAGGTTACAGTGCCGCCATGCGCATCGATTCCCTCGCTTCCCTGCCTGCCATGCAGCTCGCTGCTGCACTCTCCACATTCGTGGGACAGAACCTTGGTGCCAACCGTATCGACAGGGTTCGCCGGGGATACATCCTCACCTGGTGGATGTCAACCTTTTTTGCCATCTTCGTCACAATGATTGTCGTTCTTTTTCGCACGCCCCTGATGTCACTCTTCACCAATGACCCGGCCGTGATAGAAAGCGGGAACCAGTACCTGGTAATCGTCTGTGCTTTCTATGTGGTCTTCAGCAGTATGTTCATCACCAACGGAGTGCTCAGGGGGGCTGGTGCTACGATCATTCCAATGTTTATTACCCTGATATCCATATGGGCCCTCAGAATACCGGTCAGCTACCTGCTCTCCCGGGATTGGACCGGACTGGGTGCTATCGGCATCTGGTGGGGAATCCCCGTGGCATGGGCTTTCGGGGCAATTGCTTCCTATGCCTATTACCTCTCTGGCAAATGGAAACGGTTTGCGGTGGTGAAACACGAAAAAGAAGTGGACCCTGTTGATATTTTACAGGGATGAATCTCTTTTACTTACGCTGCCCTGAGTGCCGGAACCCTCTGGCTGGCCAGGGCAAAGACGCCAAAAATGGCAAATGTGTAAAAAAGGTCGCCAATCAGGGTATTGATAAACGGTGAAACCCCCATGGAGCCGTCATGGAAAAAAGCCAGGCCAGCAGCATACGCCTGCATCAGACCAGCGATATCTTTTGAATAAAAAGGCATTCCAAGCCATGATCCGAAATTGGTGATCAGGAAAAATATCACCGAAGCACCGGCAGCTGTCATGGCCAGGTTGGCTGCATTTTGTTTTTTACTGATGGATATACCCAGAAAGACCGTGATGCAGAATGCGATATAAACGGGAAGCATGGTATTATGGAAACCCAGGATAAGATCGGTAAGGAACAGTGCTGCCAGGGGGACCAGGAATGCAAACAAGCGGTTGGAGAAACGGGCACCCCCGAAAAGTGCAATAGCAGCCACAGCGGTAAAGTTCGGCCAGTGAGGGATAAGTCTGCTGAAGGCAGCCGCCAGGATCAACATGGCGACAACAATGAATCCGGGTTTCATCTTTTCCATAACTAAAAGTTTATCAAATATTTACGAACTTAAAAAGGCAACGGAAAAACTTACCTTTCGTCTACAGCAGCAGTGCTGTTGTCAGTGAGTTCTCCCGTTGCAAAAATAACAAATTCCTGATGAGTCAAAAAGAAATCAGGTGCCAAGATATTTGGCACAAACAGAAAGAAGAACTTTCAAACGTATGGGTTTTACGATGAGATCATCACAACCGGCCTGAAGTACTTTTCCCTTTTCATTGGACATGACATAGGCAGTTTGCGCAACGATCGGCACACTGGGCCTGATGGCTTTAATCTGACGTGTTGCTTCATACCCGTCAAGTTCCGGAAGCCTGATATCCATCAGAATCAGACCAATATGGGGATTCTCCCGCACCATGTCAATAGATTCACGTCCATCTTTGGCCCAAAGCAATTTGACATTGGTTTTTTTCAGGGCAGTAGCAATGAATATGTGATTGGCCTCTTCATCCTCAACGAGCAAAATGGTTTTTTTGCTCCAGTCAAGATTGTTCAGGTTGATATTTTCATTTGTATCGGACATAGCTTTAAAATATTTTAAAGTGAGGGATCCGGCTGATTATTTTCCGATTTTGTCCTTACCTCCGGATGAGGGTTGCTGCGGTTTGGCGATTGAATCACGCATTTCAGTGTCTGCCTGGATATTCTGAAGGCGATAATAATCCATGATACCGAGGTTACCCTGCCTGAAGGCTTCAGCAATGGCTTTCGGAATTTCAGCTTCCGCCTCAATCACCTTGGCCCTGGCTTCCTGCGCCCTGGCTTTCATTTCCTGTTCAACAGCAACAGCCATGGCCCTTCTCTCTTCGGCTTTGGCCTGTGCAATATTCTTGTCGGCATTGGCCTGATCCATCTGAAGCACGGCACCGATATTCTTTCCAACATCAATATCAGCAATATCAATAGATAGGATCTCGAAAGCCGTTCCGGAGTCCAGGCCTTTTTCAAGCACCACCTTCGAAATGGAATCTGGATTTTCAAGCACAGTTTTGTGCGATTCAGCCGAACCAATCGAAGATACAACACCTTCGCCAATCCTGGCAAGGATCGTCTCTTCACCGGCACCACCAACAAGTTGACGGATGTTGGCACGCACTGTAACCCTTGCTTTGGCAATCAGCTGAATGCCGTCCTTTGCCACAGCAGCAACGGGCGGGGTATTGATTACTTTCGGGTTGACCGACATCTGAACTGCTTCAAATACCTCACGCCCTGCAAGGTCAATGGCGGTTGCGGTATTGAAGTCGAGCTTAATGTTGGCTTTGTCGGCTGAAATCAATGCGCTGATTACTGATTTAACCCGCCCCCCGGCCAGGTAATGGGCTTCAAGCTCATCACGGCTGATCTTGAGACCGGCCTTGGTGGCCATAATCATTGAATTGACAATCAATGACGGCGGAACTTTTCTCCAACGCATGAAGACCAGCTGGAAAAGATTGATCCTGACACCCGACAGCAATGCGGTAAACCACAATCCAACCGGAATGAAATAAAGGATTATCCACAAGCCTATCAGGGAGGCTACCCCTATGAGTACATAAACAACTGCTGGATCCATAAAAGGTAAATGTTAATTGGTTTATTGTTGATTGATCTCTTTGACATATATCTGGTTCCCGTCAATCCGGGCAACCTGTATTGTTTTATCCGGGTCAATGAATGCTCCACCCGATTTTACCTCAAAATATTTTCCGTTGAACATGGCCTTCCCCATCGGGGCAATCCTTCCACTGGTAATGCCCTGATCTCCAACATGGATTTCGTTCTCTTCAACGATATTAACCCTGCTCGTTATGTCGGTATTCAGGCTGATCTTCTTCCATGTCTTTGAACGAAGGGAAAACCAAACCACAAGCACTGACGCAAAGAAAGTGGCGATCGTGGTGATGACCCCTGCTGTGGTACCATGCTCTGCAAAAGCGCTGTAAAGGCTGAATACAATCAACGCAAATCCAAAGAAACCCACAACGCCGACTCCCGGAATCACGAGGACTTCAAGTACCAGCAATATCAATCCGGCTGCAATAAGACCTATTATAACTGCCCACTCCATAGTTCAATCAGTGTTATTTTCAATCTCCCTCAACTTCGTCTCCGGATATTCTTGTTATTCAATATCCCATGAGGATTATAGATGCAATAATACAAAATATTTCATTAAATAATCTCAACCGTAAGACCACGATCACTCATGGTCTCGTGTTTCGATCTAAGTGTATAAAAATCTCCTGTTTTTACTGCACATTTCCCTTTGAAATGCACGATCAATGCGCATTGTTCCGCCTGCAAAAGGTCATGATCGCACACTTCAACAAGTGTTTCGATCACAAAATCGAAGGTATTGACATCATCATTGTAAAGAATCAACTCCCTCTCAGCCGACAGAATGCTCTCATCTTTCAAGCTTTTATTCGTCTTCTCTTGTGTCATAAGGTAACAAATCTAAAAAAAACACCCGCCAAGGATTCAGAATTTCGGGGGAAAAGTAGAAATCCTCAGAAGATCTCACAAAGATACACTACTTTTTTGAATTTGATCCTTTTCCGATTTTCATTTTTGATTCATTGCCCCGGATAAGCCTGATAATATTCTTCTGGTGCGTGAGTGGGATGAAAACGGCGATCAGGATGGAGAACATAATGAGGGATGGAGAAGTGGTGTTCAGAAGGAATATAACGATGAACGGGAATGAAAGGGCTGCGAAAATAGATCCGAGGGAGACATACCTGGTTAGCAGGAAGACTATGAGAAACAGGAGTGCAACAATGGCAAAGGCAATTGGATAAAGGCCTATGACGATACCGAAAAGCGTAGCAACCCCTTTGCCACCCCGGAAACCTGCAAAAAGCGGAAACAGATGCCCCAAAACGGCAGAAATCCCCAGGGATAGCTGAAAATTGATAAACGGCTCAGATCCGTGGGTAAATATATTGGTGTACCAGGCCAATACGATAACAATCCATCCTTTGAATGCATCGAATACCAGGACAGGTATTCCGGTTGCAGGCCCAAGCACCCTGATGGTGTTGGTGGCCCCGGCATTCCCTGAACCGTGTTCACGCACATCCACATGGTGAAAAACCTTACCAACCCACACCGCTGTCGGGATCGAACCGATCATGTAGGCAACCCACAAACATCCTATGACTTTCCAGAACATCATTATCATTCAAAACCTTACGGGTTCAGAATCCATCCTCTTCCAACGCCTCAAACCTCCGCTCAAAACTCTTCTTCTTTCTTGGTGTCGACAAAGTGTAAAGGTACATTTCACGGGTTTTTTCATCCTGCAGCTTCCGCTTATCCGGTTTTGTATCCCGGATTGCCTTGTTGAATGCCTCATTGCCTGATAACGCCATCATCCTTCCACGGCTGTAATCGAACAGATACCAGTTGTTATCACTCACTTCCAGTAAAATGGTAAAGATATCCCCACTTCGCTCCCTGCTGATCTCAATCATGCCATCCACATACCTGTTGATCTGCTTATCCCTGATGTTGCCTATTCCTATCGGCCCCTGGTAGATAAACGACCTGGTTGTGGTATTGTACTGAAGCTGAATGTCAGCAAAGATGATGGTCTTCTGCATCTCTTCGGGTATTCGCCTCATGGCCCCGTACAGGCTGATCTCACCCGACAGGTCATCCGTCTTTTTCGATCCGACCCAATAGTTCAGCGCATATTGATACGCATCGGTATTGAGACTGACACCGAGTCCTCCTGCACTTTCCAGGTCTTTGATCATTACACGTAATGCCGGTTCGGAAAAGAAGAAATCGATACCCAACACAAGTTCAAGACTGAGGGAATCGGAAGCGTACTCATAGTTTGCATTACCCAATGCGTCCATCTTCACCATCCCCAGGTCATCCCCGATGGCCAGTTTCCCTTCCCCCTGAACGGTGCAATCGGAAGTGTTGAAACTGATGTAATTGCCAGGTGCTGATTTATCTTTCAGCTTGGTGAGGTTGGAAACACGGTACTCTGATGAGGCCTCATCGTACACCAGGAACCCATCGGCATCAATGATCTCTTTGTCTGCCGCCCGGTGTTTCTGATCGAAAAAGGCAGCGTAAACATCAGTGGTGTCTTTGGAAACGAGTATTCCTACACCCACATCCCTGTAGTTCAGATTAACCGGCTTGGAAGATACCGGTATCATTACCTCCGCAGGGTTGATGTCGGCAGTAAACCTCAACCATTCGCGCTGCATGGTGTCGCAGAGGTGTTTGATGCGGGCACCCCCTGCGAATGTAAGATAGGGATGAGATGACCGAAGCACCATATCGCCATAGAAATCGAAATAAGGACTGAGTGAAAAGTTGTCCTCAGGTGCAAGCTTGCCCTCTCCGGTAGTGTGCGCACTGCGGTCGGCATAGATCCTGTGGAATGGGATTTTCTGCTTGCCGCCCGTTATGTCAACATAATCATAACTACCTTTTGCCTCATACTGCTTTGCACCTGTGATCCTGGCAGTCACATCGTAAAAACGGTGGTATTTCGTCTGCAGGTTGGTCAGAAGGCGCGCATCAAACAGGGTGTCCATCTCCGCCTTACGATAAATGGTCACCTTTTCGTTTTTGGGGAATATCGCGGCATCAGCCACCTTGATCAACTTGACCCCTGTGGCGGTGATGACGTTCTGCCGCCTGTCATAGAGGGCATCAATGGCGAAAAACCTGAGGCTATCCTGGAATGGATTGGTGGAAATGAACTCCGACCCCACCATCTGCCTGTCCACCAGTTCCTCCATGCTGAGTCCTTCAAGGGCCTCAATACCTGTCGAAGAGGTGTTCTGGAGCCTTATGGTTTCAGCATTCATATGCCATTCAAACATATCGATGGAAGCAAGGTACTGATTGATCAGGAAATGAACCCTGGATGCTCCGCCGTTGGAGGTGAATGAGCCAACCTCTTTGTCGAAATTGATGTTTGCCTTGTAATCATTGGTCATCAGCTCATACCCATCCCGGGGCAGGATCCCTACTTCAATGTCGGCATAGGTGGCCTTGAGGCGGAAGTCGGCGTGTTCTGCGTCAATGGTGCGTTGACCAAACATAAATTCTTTTGAGTCGATCTCTGCATCCTTGATTACGATGGCACCATTACCGCTTGAACCTTCCGGCGTGAGGATGAAATTGCCGTGAAGGGCAGCCCGCTGGTCAAACATCGACATTGGATTTTCTTTCAACCGCCTGTATTTGTCCTTATGGTTTACTTCCATCCTGTCACGGTATGGAAACCACCGCATATTCACATCCGTGGTGCTCAACTCAGGATATTCAACAACGCCTCCCCTTTCGGCCACGGTGTAGGTCTTGAGTTCTGCTATGGTGCTGTCGGGCGTGAACAGATAGTTCTCTGAAGTCCCCCTTGAGGTGATGTAGGTAAGCTCTCCCCGACCGTAGAAGCCCTGGTTGCTCAGATCTATGGTGTTATAATAGGTTCCCTTACCATTGTAAGTGGGTAACCCGGAGGCGGTTGTTTCATACACAAAGCCGAGTGAATAATCGGGACGAACCCTGAGGGGCGGTGTTAGATTTGGGAAGATGCCGGCAGAGAAAAGTGTGCCCTGAAGCATAAAACCCTCGGTGCTGAAACTGGCCAGGCTGTCAAGTTCGAACGGATCGATCTTGTAGAAAAACCTGTCCTTCACATAGGTGCCCCTATGAATGTCTTTGCTGTCATAATAGGCATAAGCATCCGTCGTGCAGGTAAATATGGGATACCTGGGATAATGCTTTACCCCTGATTTGTTCTGAGGATTGTCAATGGCAATTTTACCGCTCAGGTCTGTCAGTTCAGTCTGCACCAGCCGCTTGTTCCTTACGCCTCTTGCATCCAGATCGTTGGGATCGAACGAATTGACATAAAACGTGAGGCTTCGGATATCGGGGGCATCAATGGTAAAGTTCTGGTAATCGAAATGGGCATCATTCACCTTAAACCTGAATAGCCCTATCCGCATGTTTCCGCTGAACACAAAAGACCTGTTCTGTTGCATGGTGATTCTGCCATGATCAGGCTCGATAAACACATTCTGCGAATCCGACAGTTGAATGGCATCCTGTAAACCGTATATCTCAAGGTTAAGGTTATTCAGGTCTATCTCCGCATTGGGCGTGCCTGCCGTGGTTGCCGAGTAAAAACGGATCACATCGTAGTCGATCAACCCTGCAAATGCCATCAGGGTATTGGCAACCTTATCCCTGAGCACAAACTCCCCTTTATCGATGTTGTACTCGATATACCCCATGTTGGCGAGCGTGATCAGCTGCATCATTACCTGCACCGGATCCATCCTGAGGAACCGTGCATACTCATCCAGCGATATATCCTTGCGTCCAACCTTCTGTGAATACTGGCGAAGCGGGAACAACGGGTTCTGGGCATCAATGCCACGCATATCATCGAATCGCCGTTTGCTGTAATAGTCGCGCGATTCAAAGTAGGCTTCGCTGGCACCGCTCATCCCCGCTTCCGTTTTCAGTTTGATCTTACCCTCATCCATATTCCAGTGCAACTCCTCTGCAGCCATATCCACACCGTGGTATGTATTGAAAAACCTCGATTGGCCGGTGCCAACCTCCACCGTGTACATCGAAAGCTGCCTAGTATCATTCCTGAAAAGTATCTCCAGGCCAGGATGATAGATCGAATCTTCATCGAGATAGATGACAACCCTGGCCATCGATGACGAAAGCCTGTCAGGCCTTATGGTAAATGACGGAGATGTGACCCTCACTGCAACATTGCCTTTGTACCTGAAACTGAACGACGCAGGATTATTCAGGTCTCCGGAACCCAGAAACTTTGAACCGTGAAAAGCAAATCCCCCTGCATAATCCACGCCCTTGAAAATATCAGGCATGAAATATCGCTTGTCGTAACTCTCAAACCTGGGATAAGAAGCCGATAAGGTATCCTTGAAGTATTGCACATTCTCCGACAGTTTTCCCATCTGTGGCCCGGCAAAAAGCTTCCCGTGGTAGAAAAACACCGTATCTGCATCGAATTTGCTGAACTGGGTACGTAACCGGTAATTCCCCAAAGTAGCATACACTTCATCATCACCAAAACCCACCCGCGACCAGGTCACCTTACCACCAGTCCCCGACCAGCGATAATCTACCGGGTCATAGATCCCTTCAGTGCCGTAGATCACTGAACTGTCATTGAATGCGTAACAGGTGAGATCGGTGTTGCGGAAAACCAGCATAACCTTGCCGTCAACAAATTCAAAATGTGCATCTTCACTGGAAACCTTCCACTTCACGATGTTGGACTCATAGATCATATTCCGGGTGATGAGGGCATCGGTAAATGACAGAAAATCCCTGAAATTGCGGGGCTTCTTATCAGCAATATTGTTCAGCGCTTTGTTCCAGGCCTCAAAACTCTGTTCAGAGTGGCCCGACTGTGCCATCCTCAGCACCAATGGAAGATATTCCAGGAACTGGGGATTTGCCTGCATCTTCTTCTTAAGCATGAGATTGCAGGTGTTGATCACCATCATTTGCTGATCCAGGGTAAAAGCATAATTCCATTCAGCCTGGTAGAGCGTCATGATCCTTATAGCTTCTTCACGAAGATCCTTCTCCTTTTTGAATTCCTCCTGCAACCAGACTGACATCTCCTCCACAAACCCACCGGGATTTTCATTGAACTTCCGCTGACCCGATGCTTCAGTGCTCATCAGCAGAAAAAAAACACCGGACAACAGCACCGCAAATGGGGTACTTACTGCTGATTTGCTGAAAATGAATCTCATTGAATCCTCCTCCTGGTTAATACTGATGACCATTGTTCCTGATGCCTCGAGTCAAGAAATTCAAGACCATGAGCATCAGCTTGCTGCCTTAAAGCTTCCTCATCCTCAGCAAAAAAGCCGCTCATGAGGAGCATACCGTCAGGCCTGAGGCAGGCTGCATAGGCTCCCATGTCATCCAACAGCACATTCCTGTTGATGTTGGCAAGAATAAGATCAAACTGGTTTTCCATGCCGCGAAGGGCGGTTACGTCTCCATGGATGGCTTTAATATGCCCTGCTCCGTTTCTGGCGCAGTTCTCAACGGTGTTTTCGTAAGCCCAGATATAATTGTCGATGGCAACGATTTTACCGGCCCCTTTCAGCGCGGCCAGAATTGCCAGCACTCCGGTGCCGCATCCCATATCCAGAACTGTTTTTCCTTTCAGATCCATATCAAGGAGCCACCCTGTCATCAGCGCTGTAGTACTGTGATGTGCCGTGCCGAATGACATCTTGGGCTCGATCACAATATCAAAATCAAGAGCTGTAAACGGGGGATGAAACGGGGCCCTGATGCCACACCTTCCGTCAATCACTACCGGTGCATAGTTCTTCTCCCACTCTTCGTTCCAGTTTACTGGGGTGATATCGCCATAGGTAAAGGTGACTTTGCAGAGTGAGGCGTACCTTTCGGCGATTTCATTCACGGCAGAAAGGCTAAACGCTTCCTCCGGTGCCCATCCTTTCAGGCCATCATCTGTATATTCAAAACTCTCGAACCCCACCTCAGCCAGCTCCGCCATGATGATCTCCCTTCCGGGATCGGGCGGATCGATCTTAAAAACAGCTTCGGTGTATTTCATAATGCATCAGATTGATTTAATGATCGCGGCAAAATCTCCGGCATTGAGGGATGCACCGCCTATCAGACCACCATCAACATCGGGCTTGGCAAACAATCCCGCAGCATTGTCAGGCTTGCAACTGCCACCATAAAGGATCGGTATCTGAACGGCTGCATCATGCCCGTATTGTTCAGCCAGGCAATCTCTGATGAAAGTGTGCATCTCACCTGCCTGCTCCGGTGTGGCATTGTGCCCTGTACCGATCGCCCACACGGGTTCATAGGCAATTACAAGTTTTTGTGTCTGATTATCATCCAGATGAAACACACCATGCTTCAGTTGCCTTTTTACCACATCGAAGTGGCTGCCATCAAGCCGCTCATTCAATACCTCCCCTACGCAGAATATCAGACCCAGCCCCTCGTTGACCACACGGCTCGCTTTCCGGGCCAGCAGCGCATCATCCTCCCCGAAAATGGTACGCCGCTCCGAATGGCCGATAATGACCCATTCAGCGCCAACTGATCTCAGCATGCCGGCTGAGATTTCACCGGTAAATGCACCGGAAACCTCTGAAGAGGCATTCTGGGCCGCCACCGCAACACCCGGAACCCCATCGCAGATCGTGACCGCTTCTGACAAAAGATAGCATGGCGGTGCCATGATCACAAGCGGAATTTCTCCTGTGCGGGTTTCAAAACCTTGCTCCACAAATTTCGCTACTTCAGATGCCAGTGAAATCCCCTCTTCCAGCTCCTTGTTCATTTTCCAGTTACCGGCTATGATCTTTCTCCTGTTCATGATATGCAGTTATTTAACTATGTAACTATAATGTTATTGAACTGGTGCAAACGCATCAAAAGCACTTTCTACCCTGAGTTTCTTTAAATCAGGAATGTCGTTGAAATGCCATTTGTCGATGATGTAGCCATTCTTCAGCAGCAGCAGCCCGGGATTGGCCCTGATTACTGTTTTCAGCTTGATAATATCGGCACTGTAATGGGGTATGGGAGCACCCATTTCACCGAGGAAGGCTTCCACTTCGTCATACATTGAACCCGTGATGGCGATCACCTGAATATTCCTGCGATTGGCTTCCTCAATCAATGGGACAATCTTTTTGAAAGACTTTCTGTTTGCTTTGGAAACATCCTGCATAATCAGCACAAATATGAAGTCTTTATTCCCAATGATATCCGGGGAATGATCCTTTCCTTCAGGCCCCATGATCTCAAAGGCCGCTTCAGCCTCCTGGAAAGGCTGGATTATCTTCTTTTCCTGCCTGGTCCATTCAAGATGAGGCCACAACGTGCTGTCCTGATAAGGCAGTGTTTTGGGAGAAAACGACATCTCTTCACCTGTAAGGCGGTGTTTGTAAACCAGGGTAATTTCAGCAATTTCCGGAACGGGCAGCATATTGTCGGCGATATGGGCACCTTTGTAGAATGGTCTGAAATCCAATATGGCAAGGTGGTTATAGGCATAAAACTGGATATAGGCAACACAAAGGATTCCTGCCAGCGTATAGATCACCTGTTTCCACCTTTTCGTCGGGTTGCTGAACTTTTTCCTGGTAAAAAAAAGGATCAGCACAATCACAAGTATCACAACATTTTTCACAAAGGTTTCCCAATTGGTCATCACCAGGAAATCACCAAAGCAGCCACAGTCATCCACTTTATTGGTGACGGCAAGCCAGAGAGTGACAGGTGTAAACAGCAACATAAAACCGAGTGCAAACCAGGAAGTGACCCTGGTCCAGACATTAAACAGCAACATCCAGCCAATGATGAACTCGGCAGCAATAAGGAGGAAAGCAAGTGGCACTGCCCAGTCCATCAGGAATTCGAGGTTCATTGCAAGAAAATAATCACCGAATTTGTAGGCTGTTCCCATCGGGTCCACGGCTTTGACAAATCCGGAAAAGATAAAGACAAGAGCGGTAATGATTCTGCTGAAATTTCTGACGAATTTCATAGTTAATAATGTTTTTTTATTTATGATTGATTTTCCCTGAGTTTGATCAGGGCAAAAACTGCGTAATTGATGATGTCGTAATAGCCGGCTTCGATCCCTTCCGATACTGCTGTCCTGCCCTGATTATCTTCGATCTGCTTAATTCTGAAAAGTTTCATCAGGATAATATCGGTAAGTGAACTCACCCTCATATCACGCCATGCTTCACTGTAATCATCATTTTTTTTCTGCATCAGCCCTTTGGCTGCTTCCACAAAACGATCATACAGTTCCAGGGCCCGCTCGGGTTCGAGATGGATTTCGTTGAGGGAAGGTCTCAGTTCAGCCTGGATAAGTGCCATAACAGCATAGTTGATAATGCCTATGAATTCCGGGGCAATTCCTTCATCCACTGCCATGGAACCCTTCTCCTGGATGCTTCTGATGCGCTGAGCCTTGATGAAAATCTGATCGGTGAGTGAGGAAAGCCTGAGTACCCTCCATGCTGTGCCATAATCATTCATCTTTGCTGCATACACGTTTCGGCATACTTCAGTTTCAGCGTCATACTGTGCAGAGGTGTGCTTCATATTTCGTTTGGTAAGGCTCATCGCTGGTTCGTAAAAAACCTGTAGGTTTGCACTAAAATTGACTGGTTGATGAATCAACGAACGAGCGCTGATTTCGAGGCTAAAAATACGATTTTTTTGCAACATGCAACCCTGAATTGCAGAGGCAAA
>JAWOGX010000182.1:0-9422 GCA_046496455.1 Bacteroidales bacterium
CGATGGGATTCAGGAAAGGGGACAAAATCGCTTCCGTCTCCTCCAACAGGCCTGAATGGAATTTTATCGATATGGGAATGTCCATGGCAGGCGTTGTCCATGTACCGCTCTATACCTCACTGACACCGGAAGAGTACGAAAACATCCTTCGTCATTCCGAAGCAAGGATGCTGATCATTTCTGACCAAATACTGGTGAAGAAGCTGAAACCCATTGCAGAAAAGATTGAGAACATTGAGGGTGTATATACCTTCGATACGATTGAAGGGGAAAAACACTGGGGCGAAATCACGGCGTTGGGGGCAACACAGCCGGAAAGCGTGCATAAGGAGCTGGAAAAGATCAAGGCGGGAATAGTGCCCGATGATTTTGCGACGCTGATTTACACCTCTGGCACCACCGGCAATGCTAAAGGGGTGATGCTGTCGCACAGGAATCTCGTGCAGAATTTCCTCGCGGCCGTGGATGTGTTCGCCCTGAACCCGGACGAAAAATACATGAACATCCTGCCCCTGTGTCATGTGGGAGGTCGAATGGGAAACTACCAGACGCAGTACAGCGGTTGTACCATTTACTACCCTGAGAATATGGGCACCATTGCAGCCGATATGAAAGAGGTGCAACCCCACGGTTTTGATGCTGTACCCCGGATCCTTGAGAAGATTTTTGACACCATCGTTGCCAAAGGGAAAAAACTGAAAGGGTTCAAAAAGCGGATCTTCTTCTGGGCTGTCAATCTCGGATTAAGATACCGGATTCCGGAAGAGAGCTCTTTCCTTTATAAAATCCAACTCCGTATCGCCGACAAGCTGATCTTTTCGAAGTGGCGGGAGGCGATCGGTGGGAATGCACGACTGGTGGGGTGTGGAGGCGCTGCATTGCAGCCACGCGTTGAACGTGTGTTCTGGGCGGCCGGCATCAAGATCCTGAACATGTACGGGCTGACCGAAACTTCCCCCATTATCACCATCAACCGAAAAACAAAACCTGATCTTAAGCTGGCAACTGTAGGTGCTCTCATTCCGGGAGTTGAAGTGAAGATTGCAGAAGATGGAGAGATCCTTTGCCAGGGGCACAACGTCATGATCGGGTATTATAAGAATCCAGAACTTACGAAAGAGGTGTTTACGGATGACGGATGGTTTAAGACCGGCGACATAGGCAGCCTGGAGGAGGGGAAATTCCTGGTGATCACAGACCGGAAAAAGGAGATTTTCAAACTCTCAAGCGGGAAGTTTATCGCTCCCCAGATTATCGAAAATAAGCTTAAGGAGTCGCTCTTCATTGAACAGGTGATCGTGATCGGTGAGCATGAAAAGTTTGCCAGTGCTTTGATCGCACCCGATTTTCCTTATATCAGAGAATGGTGTACCTACAAAAACATACCTGCCGGAAGCAATTCCGATCTGGTTACCGACAAGCAGCTGCAGGATGCCATTGCCCGCGAGGTTGAGCGATACAATGCCGCAGCAGCTGAATTTGAGCAGATTAAAAGGTTCAGGATCGTAGCCGACAGTTGGTCGCCGGAGAGCGGTGAACTTTCGCCAACGCTCAAGCTGAAGCGCAATATCGTCACGTCCAGGTACCAGGGTCTGATCAGCCAGATCTATTCAAAAACTAACTAAATCATTAAATATCATTGCTTTAAAAATAGCCACGAATGCAC
The DNA here is from genome assembly GCA_046496455.1 of Bacteroidales bacterium. Lineage (GTDB taxonomy): Bacteria > Bacteroidota > Bacteroidia > Bacteroidales > SKPS01 > SKPS01. The sequence goes on from JAWOGX010000182.1 coordinate 1,667, forward strand.
AAATGTGCTTCCTCCGGAAAGCATAATCCGTGAATCCGTGGTAAAAGGCATCATCAATCAATTGAAATAAAAAACATCTTACTGATGACAATGAAAAAAACAGGCAATTACACTGCGATCCGGGTGGAGGGCAAGAGGAGCCGGAAAGAGTTCCTGGATACGGCCCGTCTGATTTACAAAGATGATCCTGTTTGGGTTTGTCCACTGGACAAACAGATCAACGGGATCTTTGATCCGGAGCAGAACGTCTATTACAGTCATGGCAAGGCAGAGCGCTGGGTTTTGAAGGATGGTGACGGCAGGCTTGCAGGGAGGATCGCGGCTTTCATCGATTACAAGACGGCCAGCAACAACCGGCAGCCAACCGGTGGAATCGGGTTTTTTGAATGCATCAACGACCAGGTTGCAGCCAATCTGCTCTTCGACACTGCAAAGTCATGGCTTTCGGCCGAGGGGATGGAAGCGATGGATGGACCGATCAACTTTGGCGAGCGCGACAGCTTCTGGGGCCTTCTGGTTGGAGGGTTTACCCATCCATCGTATGAAATCGCCTACAACCCACCCTATTATCAGCAGTTGTTTGAAAATTACGGCTTTCAGACCTACTTTAAACAGGAGGGTTTTCATCTGGATGTATCGAAACCACTCTCTGATCGGTTTTTGAAAATTGCAGATTGGGTAGCAAAAAAGCCCGGCTATGAGTTCAGGCATTTTTCGTGGAAAAATCTGGATCAGTGCGTGAAAGATTTCGCGGAAGTGTTCAATACTGCCTGGGACTCCTTTCTCGAAAACTTTGAGCCTTTGAAAGAGGAGTACATCAGGAAAACCATAAACAAAGCCAAAATCATCCTTGAGGAGGAGTTTATCTGGTATGCTTACAAGGATGGCAGGCCCATCGCCATCTACCTGATGTATCCGGATGTAAACCTCATCCTGAAGCATTTGAACGGCAAACTCAATCTTATCAACAAATTGCGGTTTATCTATCTGAAAAAAAAGAAAACCATGACCCGTGCACGTGGTGTGGTGATGGGCGTCGTGCCTGAATTCCAGAACCTCGGCATTGAATCAGCATTTATCATGAAATTGTCGGAGGTAATGCGAAGGAAGCCACACTATACTGAGGTGGAGTTTTCATGGGTTGGAGACTTCAACCCGAAGATGAGGAAGATTTTTATTTCCGTGGGGAGCTTGCCGGCAAAGGATTACATCACCTACCGTTATCTTTTTGACAGGGAAGCCGAATTTGTGCGCTACCCCATCCCCACGGACATCAAAAAATAAGATTATGCATTACGATATCATTGTGATCGGTGCAGGGCTGGGCGGTCTGACAGCCGGGGCCAAGCTTGCCAAAGAGGGGCGAAAGGTGCTGCTGATCGAGCAGCACGACAGGCCCGGCGGCTGCGCCACTACGTTCAGGCGACACGATTTCACCTTCGAAGTGGGGCTTCACGAGATGGACGGGTTGGATGCAAGGGATATGAAGACCAAGATCTTCCGTGACCTGGGGGTATTCGACCATGTGGAGTTCCTGAAAGTGCCCGAATTTTATCATTTCGTGCATGGATCGGGGCAGTTCACCATGCCACACGATGCGGAGCAGGCCATCAAAGAACTTGTCGGGGCATTTCCGCAGGAGGAGGCTGGGATCAGGGCATACTTTGATCAGTTGCTCAATGCACGAAAAAAGCTGAAAGAATCAGAAGGACAGCCGGAGCGCACGGTAGGTGAATTTCTGGATTCAATGATCGGGGATGACAACCTGAAACTCGTGTTGCTTGGAAACCTCGGGTATTTCCACGATGACCCTTACAGTCTGTCTCTGAGTTACTACTCCATTGCACAGGGGAGCTATTTTCAGGGCGGTGGAAATTTTATCAAAGGGGGCTCCCAGATGTTGTCGGACTATCTCGCTTCAGTGATTACAGCCAATGGGGGTGAAGTGTTGCTCAACCATGAAGTAACGGGGATCATGGTGGACGGGGACATGGTCACCGGCGTGAGGTACAGGCCGGCAAAAAAGGATCACGAATCTCTGCTGACCGCTTACGGGCGGGAGATCATCGCGAACGCTGCCCTTCCGAACGTGGCGAACGTGCTTTTGCCTGAGGAGACCGGAAAGCCACTGGCGGAACAGATTGCAGATCTCCCGGCGGGGGCTTCGCTGCTGACGTTGTACCTGGGTTTCAGCAAAGAGTTGAAAGAGATCGGGAGCCGGTACTACTCAACCTTCTTCTATGACGAATCGGTAAAGAGCCTTGCAGACATCAGGGAGAACAATGGCGGACCATTCAGCAGGCGCAGCTTCACCTTCGTGGATTACAGCCAGGTGGACTCGGCCCTTGCCCCGGCCGGCAAAAGCGTTGGGGTGGTCTGTTGTATCGATTACCTTCACGATTGGGACAACCTCTCCCCTGCCGAATACAAAGCGAAGAAGGAGGAGGTTGCCAGGATCTTTATCGGGAAGCTGGAGGAATTCCTGCCCGGAATCACCGATCTGATTGAATATTATGAGGTTGGCACAGCAAAAACCGTAGCCCGTTACACCCGGAATCCCGAAGGGGCGGTTTATGGTTTCGCGCAGACACCTTACAGGACAACCAGGCCCATCCCCCAAACCCTCTCCAACCTCCATTTCGCCTCCGCCTGGACAAAGACCGGCGGTGGCTTTTCAGGAGCCATCTACAGCGGGTATCTTTGTGCGATGGGAATCATGAGGAAGTGAAAAACTAAAAGTGAAGAGTGAAAAGTAAATAAGAAAAAGTGAGCAGATGCAATGATTTTGTGAGTTTAGTCGAAGATGCCGCCACAAGCAAAACGAAATAAAAGCATCAGCAGCTGCTCATCCCTTAAGCGAAGCGGTACGTGAGCGGATTGACGCAGAATATAATCTGCGGTGATCAGCGAAAACTGCGGGCAAAAAAAGGGAAATATGAAAATATGAAATAAAGGCAACAACTCAGTAACTCGTTACACTGAGAAATCCTTACCTGGGAGATCTGTAAATTTCTTCTTTCGTTTCAGATGATAATCCACCACGATACTTCGGTTATAGATTCCCGAGATGGTGTGGGCGGGTTGAGCTTTGCGTTTCGGATGGTGTTTTCTGACCGAGAGGATGAAGTGCCAGTGCGCCCGGATCACTGCACCAAAATCCCCGAAACCTCCCTCGACGAGGAACTTGAAAGCCGCTACCCAGTCGAGGAATATCCTGACAAAAAATACCGGGAAAAGTCGTGATGCGGGAAGGTTTTTATAGAGGAGGATAAAATTATTGCGGAAGTTCAGGTAGGTTTTTCTTGATGATTTTTTGGGCAATGTGCCTCCCCCGATGTGAAAGACCCTGGATTTTCCGGAAGCCATCACTTTGTAGCCGGCATTTTTCAACCGCCAGCAGAGGTCAATCTCTTCCATGTGGGCGAAGAAATCGTCATCCATCCCTCCTACTTCGTGGTAACATACTGCTCTCACCACCAGACAGGCGCCTGTGGCCCAGAACACCTCCACTTCGTCGTCGTATTGCCCAAGGTCTTTCTCTATATCCCAGAAGATCCGTCCCCGGCAAAAGGGATAGCCATAGCGGTCGATGAAACCTCCTGCCGCCCCGGCATACTCAAAATACTCCGGCTCTTTATGATAGAGAATCTTTGGCTGGCAGGCGGCAACCTCTTTCCTTTCATCCATCAGTTGAATGAGCGGCTTCAGCCACCCTTCCGGCACCTCAATATCGGAGTTCAGCAACACATAATACTCTGCATCAATCAGGGCGAAGGCATCATTATACCCTTTTGCAAAGCCACCGTTAGTACTATTGACAATAACCCTGATCCCCGGATGGTGTTCCTTCAGCCAGGATACGGAATCATCCGAAGAGGCATTGTCGGCAATGATTACCTCAGCGTCGCCGGAATGGGAAATGACAGATGGAAGAAACCTCTCGAGGAATTTCCTGCCATTCCAGTTCAGTATAACGACCGCTGTTTTCATGTTGTGAGCTGTTGCGCTGATGGGGAACAGTCGCAAAAATAAGATATCCCTGCAATACTTCTATGCTTTCTGTGGTTTTTTGTGTTTCCACCGCCGGTGTGACCACAGCCAGCACTCCGGTTGTGCCACGATATACTCCTCAAGGAGCTTTACATGGTTCCTGGTGATGGCAAAAGGTTCTGTTTCTGAGGGTATTGCACAAACCATATGGAATGTCACTTCGTACCTGCCCGGAGATGTGCATTTCATCCCGGCAAAGATTACCGGAAGGTTGAGCGACCTTGCAATATGCTCCGGGCCAAGAAACACCGGTGTTTCCTGGTTCAGGAAATGGATCCAGAAATCCAGTTCGTGTTTCGGGGGCGACTGATCGGAAATCAGGAAGGCGGCAAACCTGTGATTGCCAGCCCTGAGCAGGGTGCGGTACAACCTGGATGATTCGATGATTTCGAGACCCATCCGGGTACGCAAAGCGTTGATGACAATATTGAAGTAAGGATCTGACTGCCTCCTCGCAGCACCGAAAGTCCTGGTGCCCGATACCAGTGGAAGGGTGAGACCAAGGAGCTCCCAGTTGCCACAGTGTCCTGCCACGATGATCATGTTTTTCCCCTTGCTGCTGATGTCCCTGAGCAATTCAGGATTGGTGTAATGCACCCGCTTCAGCAACTCCTCAGCATCATACTTGCTGTAATTGATCACTTCATGAAAAACGGAAACCAGGTGTCTGAAGAACTTTTTCCTGATCACACGCAACTCTTTTCCTGTCTTTTGCGGAAATGCATGCAGGAGATTTTGGGTCACCGTCTTACGCCGATAGCGGGCTACGTGATAAATCAGCATAAAGATCACAAAAACCAAGGCACGGAGGCGCCTGTCCGACAGGCGCATCACACAACGGGCGTATCGGCTGTAAATGCGGTATATCAGTCGTTTAAGCAGCTGAATGGAATTTAGTAGGGATTATTAAATATCTCCAGGGCCCGGCTACCATAGTTTGAGTCATATTCCGTGCGGTCAACATTGGTTCCCCCAACATGTCTTCCGTGTAACTTCAGGTGCCACTGGGGATCGTTCATCTCACCGATCGCGTTGGAATGGGCCAGCTGGAAATCGTTGGATCCCATTTCGGAGTTGATGAAGACGAATTTCCTGTTGTTCTGGTTTGCAGTGAGTTTGTAATAGTGCCATATCTCATAGGGATAGGCTTCGGGCTCGTGGGTAGAGCGATAAATGGTATTGGGTTCACCGTATCTGAGCCAGATAATGCCACGATCGGTTTCGTATCCGGGTTTGATGAAAGTGCCATAGGTTAGGTTTACCCTGTCGACCTGCGCTTTGTAGTTCAGCCATGCCAGTTGCGGGTTTGAACCGTTGCCGATCGACCAGAAATGGTAAAGGTACTGCTGCATGTGTTTAAGATCTTTCTCTTTCAACAGGTTGGTGGCAAAGACCTTCTCGGTTTCGGCTGCAATGGGAAAGCAGGAGCGGATGTAACCCTCAAGGGTATCGGTATTGGTGTAGGCAGCACTGAAAGTATTGAAGACTTCGATTGCGGCAATGTCCTCCAGCCTCATCTGCACTGAAGGATTGCTTCGCTGGAAGAAAGTTCTGGCAGATGCAACAACCTTGTTCTCTTTGTCGCGCACTTCCACCACCAGGTTGTAGTTACCGGACGGGAGCGAGGCAATGTCAAAAGTATGAAGCAGCGGGACCACCTGTGCGGCATTCTCCCTGCGATAGTAACTGATATTGTTCATCAGGTTCTTTGTTTCCATACTTTCGATGAATGCAGATATCAGGAACATACCCTCTTTACCCCACTCATTGAGGGTATTGTAGATTTCGCAATAGAAGATGATTTTCTCTGCGGATTCAGGATAGAAGGCATGCAGGTCGGGGATGAGATCGTATCCGGCTTTGGTGGTAATGCCGGGGGTTGTGGCGGGCACACTCTTCTCGATGAGCTGAACGGTAGAGATATCAATGCGGTCTGCGGGAGCATCCACAGACAGGGCAGTGGTTGTCTCTACGGGTGGTTCCTGGCTGTTGACATCGCGCAGGCTGATTTCGAGACGATAGTCCCCTTCTGGCAGCAGGTACCGCTGCTGGTCCAGGAAACCGAAGTTTCTTGCTGAAGTATCGGGGATCTCCTGGCTGTAGAGCGTGTACTTCTTGAAATTGACAATGGAATCGTTGCGGAAGAAGATCATGACCACCTCCACCTCACCACGGTAGAGCCCGTTATCGAGGCGAATAAATTCAACGGTGGCAGCGTTTACGGAGAGCCAGGTTTCAACCCAGGGGCCTTGTTTCGGGCTCTGGAATACGGCATAGGTGAAGCCGGCATTGAGCTTCATGGCAGATCCGGTGCTTATGAATGCCGCAAAAAGAGCCAGCAGAAGTAATGTACGTGTTTTCATCTTGTTTGGTATAATCTTGAGCAAAGTTACGTAATTATGGAGCTTAATCAGGGGATGAATCAGTTAACGGGATAAAAAAGGGAGTAAGAACCTATCCTGTGACATATTTTAACCCAGGGTATTTGCACAAGAAAAAATCTTTGTACTTTTGCAGCGGAGAGATGGCAGAGTGGTCGATTGCGGCGGTCTTGAAAACCGTTGGGTGTAAAAGCCCCGGGGGTTCGAATCCCTCTCTCTCCGCCAATCAAAAAGGCCCGCACAAGCGGGCTTTTTTCGTAAGAGGAGTGCCGCAAGCCGATCATTGATATGATCGATCCCTCAGACGACAACTGCCTCAATCAGGGTGGGACCGCTCCCGGCAAATGACCGCACGAGCGCATTGGCCAACTCTTCATCCGTACTGACGATGCAACCAGGCACACCGAACCCCTTTGCCAGCGCAACCCAATCAATCACAGGATTCGTAAGATCGGTCAGGCTCTGCACTGCAGGTGAAGGATTGGTGATGCCGGCCCTGGCAAGTTCAATCTGCAGGATACGATAACGCCGGTTGGCACATACCACGATGGTCACATCTGTGTTTTCACGGGCCATTGACCAGAGTGCCTGCAGGGTATACAGGCCACTTCCATCAGCCTGGAATGCAATGACACGTCGGTCGGGACAAGCGAGGGCAGCACCCAGGGCATTGGGCAAACCCTGTCCGATAGATCCGCCTGTCAGAAAGAACATCGTATGGGGTGCAGCATTTGCAGCGTGAATGGCATTCCAGTGGAGACCGGTTGTGGCCGCTTCGTTCACGACGATGGCAGATTCAGGGGTGTAAGCTGCCAGCACGCGTCCGACAAGATCTGGGTCAAGTGGTTTGCCACCTGGTGAAAATGCAGGCACCGGACGCCTGGACAGGTTCACCGGCGGGGCATTCAATGCTTCGGCAAGGGCTTCCAGAGCGAGTGCTGCATCTTCGCCCGAATCCGGATCTGCAAGTATATGAGCCGATGCACCTGGGGAAAGAAAGGATGAGGGCAGGTCCGGATAGGCAAAAAATGCCACAGGCTCGCGCGCGCCGGCCAGAACGAGGCACGAAATGTCTGCAAGGGCTTCCCGGGCCTGTTCCGGAAAATAAGGTAACGCTGGGAAACGGGGCACATGGCAGCCGCACTCCTGGCATGCCGGGAAAGTTTCGACCCATACTGGGCATGTCACAGCTTCTGCTATCCTTGCAGCCGCACGAAGGCCACGTTCAGTGAGTGCATTGCCACCCAGCAGCAATCCCCCTTTGCCCTTCAGGAGCGTATCAGCCGCTATACTTACCGCTTTCGCCCCAAATTCATGGAAAGCAG
>JAWOGX010000311.1:0-3626 GCA_046496455.1 Bacteroidales bacterium
GTGAGGAGGGCATTGGCCCTCTCCAGGTTGCGGGTCATCTTCTCTCTGGCTGTGATGAGCTTGTGGATCAGATCGGTCTTGTCAGTTTCGCCGGCAATATTGGGATAATAACCATTGAATCCCCAGCGGGTGAGTTCGATGCTTCGTTCGACACCCCTGTCGATCAGTTGCGGGGTGATTGGCATTCCGGGGGTAAACTCTGCAAGATCCAGGAGCATCGCACCGTATCCATCCACAGCATCCTGCAGCCTTCCCAGGAGCTCTACGGTGTCGATGGAGGGGGCAATCATCCCGAAGCTTTCATCCTCTTCCGGGAGTCTGAAATCCCTGCCATCGGCCGGTCTGGCCTTTACCGCAATTTTCCCCAGCTGCTGGATGAGGGCCAGTTGTTGCCCAAGACTTGCCACAGCCCCCGGCGATGACTCGTAAAAGTCGATGGTGATGTCGTCCGTGGCGGATGCACCGTGCTGGCGTGCAACGCCCGCGGCCCTCTGCTCAAGCTCTGAAAGCCCATCTTCGCCACTTCCGGCAAGGATGACAAGGTCTATTGGCTGCATGGCAAGGTCAGCGAGGGTGAAATAGGATGTGGTGCTGCCATAGGCCACTTTCCAGTCTACCAGGGCAGGGTCGCCCAGCTGACCGGCGATCCACCGGTTCAGTGCCGGTTCTGCGGCAGAGCGCGGGCTCTGCGGGATCGTGCTCCACTCAGTGAGCCCGTCACCCGGTTCCATGGCCAGCATCACCCGTTGGCTTACCATATTGCCTTCACGCATATTGCGGATGATTTCCGGGTCTGTGGGAACCCTCCCTTCACTCATGGCGCTCAGCACCGCATTGGCCCTGGTGTGGTTTCCGCGGACAAGCTGGTACACCCCTTCGGCAGTGATCAGGTCACCCATGGCATCCAGACTGTCAGCCATGTTGTCGAGCTCGTGGATGATCGCCCGTGCCTTCTGCTTGTTGATGGCTGCCACAGCCACACCTTCCGATGCTGCATTGATCGACGGAAGTTCGTCACCCAGGCCATAAGGATAACCCGGGAAATCAAGGTTACTGCCATTCTGGCTGATCAGCATCTGTACAAACGATTGGTCGTCGTCCCATTCCAGCACATTGCTGTTCTGAATGAAGTTTTCCATATGGTCCAGCAGGTCAAGGCCATCAACCACATTGAGCGCCCTGAGGCTCTCCTGCTGAAGATTTGCTGAGGCTGTATCAAACAACTTGTCGCTGTAGGTCGGGAATTTCTTTCTGAGGCGGTAGATCTGCGCATCCATCTCCAGGTGGTTGCCGTTCTGGTCCTTGTATTTCTCGTGCAGTGCCCTTTCGAAAAGGTAACCGAGCAATGCCCCTGTCTCCTGCCCCTGTGCTGCCCCCTCAAGCATATGGAGCGCCTTGCGGATCCTGGTGGAGCTGAGGTTGATGCCGAAGATGTTATTGGTGTCGGTGGCGTTCTTTTTCTGAGAATTGTATCCCGCCCTGAGCACAGCCGCCGTTACGGCATGGTTGAGTGTTGGCCCGTGAATGAAACCCTGGTTGTCCGGCATGATGTCCACCCTGGTACCGTCAGCGGGTTCCAGCCCTTCGGGGAAATGCTGAACCTGCTGCTTCGGGGGTGCCTGCCTGAGGTTCTCCACAAACCCATAGGCGCCGATGAACATTCCGGTAGGCTTACTGCTTCGGAGTTCCCGGAGACGGTAATCGGCAAGGCCTGTCTGCCATGCATCAATACGGTAGCTGCAAAGGTCCAGGTGCCCGGCCATCAGCCTCTCGATCACCGGAACATCCAATGCCGCAATTTTGTTGGCAGACCGCTGTGCAAAAGAGCCGTTGTCATACATCAGGGCGATGCGGGCGAGTTCAAACAGCAGGGTGTTGCACTTTTTATCAATGGCTGTTTCTGCAGGGATATTGAACAGGTTGAGGGGGTCGTCCGACAGGCTGGTGAGCCATTCGAGGTAATTCTGCGAGCCACCCCCCAACGACAGCTTTTTCAGTTTCTCCCTGCCATGTTCCGGGTGCTGTACCGGGTGCCCGAGGATGTCATTGCTGTTGACATACCGTGCACCGTAACACCTGGTCTTGAGGATGGCTTTCATCCTCACTGCCGGTGTGCTGTGCCCCAGCCTGTTCAGCAGGTATTCATAGTGAGTGCTCACATTTGAAGGATCCACCGCAAATTCCTTGCTCCACTCCACGATGTCGGTGTCTTCGAGATCTTCAATGTCCCCCCAGCGCCCACCGAGATTTGCACCCTCTCTGAAAAGGTATTGCTTGCTGTGGGGATCCAGACCCAGTATTTCAAGAAAAACTTTCTGTGGATCAGCATCATAGGCTGGCGAGTTGATGGTGTGTACCTTTTTTACCATCTCTTTCTCATACACTTTCCGGGTCGCAGCAAGGAACATGGATAGCTTGTGGATGAAACTGCCGAAAGATCCTTTGGTGGTGGGCTCATCCACCCAGAGCTTATGGTGGAGGGTGATGGGCATGATGCCGTATGGCTGCTTGTCAATCCTGAAGGCGGGCAGTGTTCCTACTGCCGATACATGGCGCATCATAAACGGGATCACCTGGAACATGTCGTTGTCGGTGAGGAGGTTGCGCAACATAAATCGCATATAGTAACCGAGAGTGGATCCGAAAAGCAGTCTGCTCATGGCGCGGCTCTGGGAAATGTCCTGTTTTTCATGGTTCCTGATCCGCGAAGCAAGCGATTGGGGTATGCCGAGGGCATCCCTGAAAAACTGTCCGTCAGAAATCATGATCTCATTGATATCGGTATAAGGCAGGTTGCCGTGGCCAGGCTGATGAAGGATAAAAAGCTTAAACAGCCCATCAAGGTCGTCATCCAGGGTGGTATAGGGTGATTTGACCGCATCAGTGTTGTTTGTTGCCGTGCCTGTGGGCAGGTATTCAAGCCCCCCATCACTGTAAAGATGATTGGTCATCAGGTTGTTCAGGAGTTCCTGGCCGGCTGCCGGTCGTTCAGCAGGGTCAAGGTCCTCGTGTGTCCGGATTCCATATGCCATGACAAAGGAGAAACCTTCCCTGAAATCTTCGTCGCGGATCGGTACCCTGATCCCCATACCCGCCTCAACGGCGGCATCAAATTCAAACATCCAGCGGAGCTTTTCCGGGATGTGCAGGTCACCGTCGGGAAGATGATAAAACCCTTCCTCCTCATCGGTGTCAGGGTCAATACCCACCTGAAGGTTTGGTGAGATGGGCTTCCCCACCACGACCTGCCGCACTTCATCTTCCCTTTTGGTCACCACGACAAACCTGTCGGGCATAACGGACGTCACGCCGGCACGGTCCCACTCCCTGGATCGCATTTCAACCTGTGGAAAATTGAGTTGAGGGTCAAAGGGGAGGTGCAGTGCGTGAAGATGCTCTTTGTAAAACCCAAGCGTTATTTCATGGGCGAATAGCAAAGCCTTGTATTCTGATTCCATCACCTGGTTCGGAAATGTCCCGTCCCCTTTTTCAAGGTAAGACTTATACCATTGCAGTGCATCCTGAATGGAAAGTGTCAGCGATTCAAGGTCTCCTCTGGTGCGGGTACAAGGTGTGAAAAACCCCTGCGCGAGGGTGTTCTGCAGTGTTCCGGGCAACCCCCTCAC
>JAWOGX010000156.1:0-6690 GCA_046496455.1 Bacteroidales bacterium
TCCCTTTGAAGAGATGTATACATGTGGAGTAAGGATGGATCCGGAAGCAGACCGTGAACGCGCCACTGCCCTGGTTGCCGGTGGGTTGAAGGATTGTGACCGGCTCAAGTGATCCGGAGAGGTTTTGGCTTGCCATCAACATAAAAAAGAAAACATAAGGAAAACCAATACTGATAGATATGATGAAGTTACGTATTGCATTCGTGGGGTTGATTCTGTGTATGGTGATGACACTTGGTCTTCAGGCGGGCAGAGTATCTGTTGACGATGCGAGGCAGGTTGCCCGGAACCTTTATTTTGAACGTATCCAGGCCTTCAAGGCTTTGCCCCTGGAGATGGTGAAAATTTCAGGTGAATTTACAGTATCCCTTGCCGGGGAACCTGTGTATTATGTGTTTAACATGGGAAATGATGAAGGCTTTGTCATTATTTCTGCCGAAGATCAGGTTCAGCCGGTGCTGGCTTACTCTTTTCAGGGGAGTTACCGCACCGATGATCACCATCCGGGTTTTGCAGCGCAGATGAAGCTGTACGAGGAGCAGATTGCTGAATGCCGGGGCAAGACGATGCTGAGGGTAGCCGATATTGAAGATCAGTGGAACAAATACCGCAATGCGCATTTTACAGCTTCAAAGGATGTGAAGGGTGCCACCATCGGACCGATTTGCAAGACAACCTGGGATCAGGGTGGGTATTATAATGACAGCTGCCCCGGCAATTCTGTAACCGGATGTGTAGCCACCATGATGGCGCAGGTGATGAAAGCCTTTGCCTGGCCACCTCAGGGGAAGGGGAGCTACTCATACGCCCACAGCTATTATGGAGTTCAGAAGGCCAATTTTGGCAACACCACCTATAACTGGAGTGCCATGCCCAACGTGGTGTCTGCACCCAATGCACCGGTTGCCCAGCTGATGTACCATTGTGGGGTTTCGGTAGATATGAATTACAGTCCGGGTGGATCAGGCGCTTCGATGCACCGGGCCAAGGATGCCCTGTATCTCTATTTCCACTATTCACCATTTATAAGGATTGCCCAGAAGGACGCTTATTCAGACATTCACTGGAAGATCCTGGTCAGGGCGCAGCACATGAACGGCCGGCCGGTGATGTATTCAGGTCCCGGTCACGCATTTGTATGTGACGGGTTTCAGTACCATGACCATTTCCATTTCAACTGGGGATGGGGCGGATCATACGATGGCTACTACTATTTAACCTCGCTGAGACCTGGCAACTACAATTTTTCCAATGGCCAGGATGCAATCCTGGATTGTTATCCGGACACCACCACCAAGTTTGAGGTTATCGGCGAAGGGGGTATGCGCAGCCTGATGGACGGTGATGAAGTGCAGCTTGTGCCCAATCCTGTGACCGATGGGAAGGTTCAGCTTACCCTGATGAATGATTACACCGGCCCTGTGGTGGTCACCGTAACTGGCCTTACAGGCCGGCAATATGACCGGTTTCTGATTAACAAGGAGACCGAATGGAGCGTGGATGAACTGCCATTGCCCCACCTGAAAAGCGGGTTTTACATTATGGTCATTGAGATGGGCAACCAGGTGATTATACGACGATTCCTTGCTGGCGCCCGGTAATTCCCGGCTGTTAATCCGGGCACTTTGGATGGGATAAACGACAAAAGACAAAGAACGAAAGAACAATATGAAAAGAATAGCATTCCTGATTATAATTGCGGTTGCCGTAGGGGTTGCTTCCGGTTGCAAGAAAGACAAGACACCCAAAACTGCGGATCTGATGGTAGCCTGCAAAGCATTGGAGGGGTATGATGTGGATGTGAGCGACCTGAAAGCCGAACTGCATGCTACGGCTACCTACGATAACCTGAAATACAGTTTTCCGGTAACAGGGACATTGCAGAGTTCAACCGGGTCGATTAAAGATATTGCCCCGGGAAGGTATTTCCTGGTGGTCTGGAAAGACAATGACGCCAATCAGACGTTCAGCAAGACTGATTTTTTCGGATTTTACCCTTATGCCCTTGATTTAAAAGGTGGTGACAAAAAGAGCCTTACCGTTGAGATGTACATTGTCGATTAGAATTTTCGTCTTGTTATTGATTCTGGTTCCTCTGACCCTGAACACGGGGTGCAGGAAAGAGGATTATTCCACACCGCGGGGAAAGGCAATTAAAGATTACAATGACCATTATCTCGGTTCATATGTGCCGGATCCGCTCTGGACCGGCTATGTAAGTAACTGCGTTGAGGGAACCATTTCGGATGATGCACGCAGTAAGGTGCTGATGAGGCTCAATTATTTCCGCAGGTTGGTTGGATTGTCAGACAACATCACAGAGAATTACCTGCAGCGCCAGGATTGTCAGAAGGCATCACTGATTTTCAAGGCGGAGGGGAATCTCAGTCATTTTCCCACATCCTCCTGGGCATGCTACACTCCGGAGGGGGCAGCAGCCGCTGCTACATCAAATATTGCGTGGGGAACCGCCGTAAACGGTGAGTGGAGTGTGCATACCACCTATGGGGTTACAGGGTTTATCGAGGAGCCCGGCGACAACAATACCAAGGTAGGGCACAGGGCCTGGTTCTTTCTTCCGGGGCTTCACAGCATCGGCATAGGATCCACGAATACTACCTGCTGCATGCAATGGAAGGACAATTATGATGTAACCGGTCCGGCACCTGAATTCATTGCCTATCCTCCCAATGGTTATATGCCCAATAAGCTGGTGTTTCCACGCTGGTCTTTCTGCATTCCCGGTGGTGACGCCGGATTTGAGGATGCTGCTGTTTCCATGACGGATGATAAAGGGAAAAATGTCCCTCTGACTTTGGTCAACCGCCCTGCTGCCACCCCCGGAAAAGCACTGCTTCCGCAGCTGGTCTGGGAGCCCTCCCTGGATGTGTCAGCGATTAAATCAGACAAGAGATACACTGTTACCGTGACCAATGTTTCAGGAACCGCAGAGGGTAGCTATGTCTACGAGGTGATTGTCGTGCCTGTGGATGCCGTGAAAGAGCGGCGGGATCCCTCTGTGACCGATGACAGGCGTATTCTCGGGTTGTTGCGGCCTGACCGAAAGAGAGTGGAAAACCCCTCGATCCACATCGCAGGATGTAAACCGTTTTAAATATTTCTTTACTTTTGCCAGCAGCTTACAGGTGAATGACCAACCTGTCAGATGCAGTCCAATCGGCAATTAATCAAATACCATAACAGAGAAGTATTATAAAATTAACCAATCATGAGAAAAGAGATTCTGCTGCTTATTGCTGTTGCCCTTATGGCCTCGATGATGGCTCTTACCGGATGCGGTAAAGATGATGAAGACGACAAACCCGTTGAGCTGACTCCCCGTGAGAAGGCGATCAAAGATTATACGGACAATTATATAGGAAGCTATGTGGATGATCCGGTGTGGACGGGTAACCCAACGAATTGTGTTGCCGGTACTATTTCACAGGATTCAAGGGACAAGGTGATCCAGAGGCTGAATTACTTCCGCAGATTGGTTGGGTTGTCAGATAATGTTACAGAGAACCCTGACCAGCACCAGGGATGCCAGGAGGCATCGCTGATTTTCAAGGCCCAGAATAACCTGAGTCACTTTCCGCCACAGAGCTGGAAATGCTGGACACAGGCAGGCAGAAGTGCAGCCGAGACCTCCAATATTGCCTGGGGAACTGCTTCATCTGGTGGGAATGCCATCCACACCACACGCGGGATTTCCGGTTTCATTGAAGATGAAGGGGCCAATAACAAGGAAGTTGGCCACCGTGCATGGTTCCTGATGCCCGGGCTCTTCAAGCTTGGTGTGGGTTCCACCAACAGCACCTGCTGTATGCAGTGGAAAGACAACTACAACACCACAGGAACTTCTCCTGAGTTCATCGCCTATCCCCCAAAAGGTTACGTACCCAACCAGGTGGTTTTTCCCCGCTGGTCCTTTGCTATCCCGACCGGGGCCACTTTTACCAATGCTACAGTCACCATGACCGATGCCAACGGGGCAAACGTCTCGCTCAACATCGTAAACAAACCGGCAAACCAGCCAGGTTCCTATCCGCTCCGCCACCTGGTGTGGGAACCCAATATCAATGTTACCAACATTGCCGCTGACGCCACCTACACGGTGACCATCAACAACATCCAGGGTGCTCCCCAGACGAGCTACACTTACGAAGTGATCGTGATTCCGGTTACCCCCAGTTTTAAGAAGAGTAAGGCTGATACCGATATAAGGATTTTTATGTCCATCTTCGGTTAGATCTGAAAGGGCAACATCCCGTAACCGGCTTTTTCGTTGATTCCGGTGACCTTGGGTCACCGGTGCATCACCGGGGAAGCCGGTTGTTTTTTTAAAAGGCAGCGAGTAAAAGGTTGATATCCTGTCCGGGGATGTTGAATCGTTTGCTCGCTCCCGGATGGGTGAGGATTCCCTGATAAATGTAGATAGCTTCCAGCAGTCCGGGTTCGTTGAGAATAAACTGGTTCAGGTTGCAAAAGTCGCCCAGTTTGGAAAGGAGAGGGGTGAAGTAGTTGCTGAGGGCATACGAGGAGGTTCTTGCGTACCGTGATGCTACATTGGGCACGCAATAATGGGCAACGCCGTGCTGCACAAAGACCGGATCCTTGTGTGTGGTTTGTTTCGATGTTTCAAACCCACCCCCCTGATCGATGCTGATGTCAACGATGACTGCTCCGTGCTTCATCGTCTTAACCATATCTTCGGGGACGATGTAAGGGATTTGTCCTTCATCGGCAAGGAGCGCACCGATGACAACATCGGCGCTTCTGAGTGCCTTTTGCAGCACTTTGGGCTGGATGATGGAGGTAAAGACCGGAAATCCGAGTTCAGCGGTGAGTGATCTCAGCTTGTAAATGTTGTTATCGAACACCTTGACAATTGCGCCAAGCTGTGCTGCAGTGCGGGCGGCCGATGCCGAAACGGTTCCTGCACCAATGATGACCACTTCCGCCGGGGTGATACCGGGGAATCCACCCAGCATGACTCCTTTGCCGTATACCGGGTCTGACAGGAGGGATGAGGCGATCAGGATGCTCCCTTTCCCCACGATCTCGCTGATGGATTGCATAATCGGGAAACGGCCGCTTTTATCGCGGATGGTTTCATAGCTAATGGCCGTGATTTTCTTCTTGATCAGCAGGTTGAAATACTCCTTGTCCCTGCCACAGTAATTCAGGGCGGAGATGAGTATCCGGCGCGCTTCCATGGATTCGATTTCGGAAGAAGTGGGTGGCGTTACCTTCAGGACCACATCACTTTTGAAGATTTCTGCAGCTTCATGACAGATGGTTGCACCATTGTCGGCATAATCCAGATCGGGAAAACCTGCACCCAGTCCCGCCTCTTTTTCCAGCAGCACTGTATGACCCTGCTGAATCAGCATCCCCACCGATTCAGGCACCAGAGGGACACGGGTTTCATCGAACATGGTCTCTTTAGGGATTCCGATTTTCAGGATGTTTTTCTTCAGATCCTGTTCTGCCATTTTTTCCTGGGTCATGTATTGTTCCACAGGATTCATCCTCACAAAAGGGGTAAGATCACTGGTCATGGTCTGGCATGTTGGTTACAGAATGCTTAATCCGCAAGGCGGATGAAGATATTTCTGGAGTTGTTCATGGCATCAACTTCGATCTTTAAAGATACAAAATTTTCGGGCAACCACCCGGTGATTTTTTCGGGCCACTCGATAAAACACCAGGCATCCTGTTCAAAGTATTCTTCGAGCCCAAGCTGCATCGCCTCTTCGGGCTTTTCAATACGGTACATGTCGATGTGGTAAACCGGTTCCCCATTGGGCATAGCGTATTCATTAATCAGGGTGAATGTTGGGGAACTGACGGGGAATTTGATTCCGAGCGCTTTACAAAATGCCTTGATAAGGGTGGTCTTCCCTGCCCCAAGGTCACCTTGCAGGGTGATTTTTTTCACCGGTTTGGCTAATTCGAGGATTTCACCGGCTCTCTTCTCAAGGGATGCAAAATCTTCATAAGCGATGGTAAAAGTCTTCATAAAGCTATCGGGCTTTCAGGTCAATGACCGGGATGAGCACCTCTTCCATCGAAATGCCACCATGCTGGAAGGTATTCCGGTAAAGGTTGGCGAAGTGGCTGTAATTGTTCGGGTAAACAAAGTAGTTGTTTTCACGGCAGAAAACATACGAAGTACTCACATTGATCCGGGGCAGGAAAATCTCTTCGGGGTGTTTCACCTCGAAAACTTCCTGCGGATTATAGTTCAGGTTTTTGCCGAATTTGTACCTGAGGTTGGTGTTGGTATTCCTGTCGCCCAATATTTTCACAGGGTTCTGGCACTTTACCGAGCCATGGTCGGTGGTGAGGATCAGTCGTGCCCCTTTCTCGGCAATGAAGCGGATAATATCATGGAGCGGGGAGTGGTCGAACCAGGAGAGGGTGATGGAGCGGTATGCTGCTTCATCGTCAGCGAGTTCCCGGATCACTTCCATCTCGGTGCGGGCGTGGGACAGCATATCAACGAAATTGTACACGATTACGTTCAGCTGGTTTCCCGACAGGTTGCTCATGGTCTCTGCGAGTCTTTTCCCAGCCTGAAATTTCAATAGCACTATGCATCCAGAGTTTTCCCTGTGGGCCTTTTTGCAGCGAATGGGTCCAGCGTTGCCCTTGTGGAAATAGATTGGCAAAAGCGAGGTCTGG
>JAWOGX010000275.1:0-4620 GCA_046496455.1 Bacteroidales bacterium
GCGTTTTCATAAGCTGGCCCTCCGTTTATTAATTTCTTCCTCCGTGGGAGGAACACTTACATGGCTCATCATGGCAGCCAAATCTCCACCATAAGTTTTGGTAATTGTTTTGCCATCTCGCGTCAGACCCTGGAATATTCCGGCATCCACCAAAGGCCAGAGTGCAAATTTTGCCTCCCCCTGCAGGTTGATCAAACCAAAATGGTTTTCAGAACCCAAAGGGTTGGCAGCATCCTTCCATTGTTCGTCGAAAGCTTCAAAATAAAAACAGGTGACCCCTGAATGATAGGCCCATTGACGGATATGCGAATAATAGCGTGCAGCTTTATATTCATCCGTTGCCCTGGACCCTTCATCGCCATAATGCTCATTGGATTCTGTGGCCCATCCGGTTTCTCCAATATGAACAGGTTTTTTGATTCCAAGGTTTTGCACGTAGCTTACCACGCTTTCGTACTGTGAAATGGCGTAATCCCGTGCCCTGAGCATGGCAGCGTCAATTTTTTCAAAATCCGAACGATCTTTCTCATGGTCACGCACCCCCCAGAATCCTGGATTGTAGTGGGTGTCGTGCATGGGGTAAGTATGCATGGAGATGAAGTCCACGGCTTCGATCAGGGCATTGAGATCCGCTGAATGATACTCACTGCCGCCTCCGCCCCACGATGCATAATTGTCGGAACTTGTGATCCATAATGTTTCCGGCAGTTCGTTTGTCTTCTTCAGATTTTGCAGGTATGTTACCCATTTGAGAATGATACCGGGTTCAACACGGTATTCCCGGGCCCAGTGCACCATCGCCTCATTACCCACGGCGATAATTTTCACGATATCCGGGTACTCCTGGGTCAATGCAACGGCTCTTTGTATTTCTACAGCATTTCTTTCGCTCTCTTCGTTGCGGATGCGCTCCGGTAAATCAGTCCATGCATTTTTGCAATCAATCCAGGCACCCAGCATCACATACATTTCAAAATCCGGATCTTCCTCTTTCAGTTGCCGGATCGCTTCAAGCAAGTTGGCCGCCTCATCCAGATAAACTTTGTAGGTCCTCAGTAATTTTATGCCCATGGCTTCCAAAAGCTTCAAATCTTCTTTGAGCTGGCTGACAGTAGGCTGAATATCCAGGGTGGTTTCCCGATATCCGCCAAAGCAAATCGCAGGATAATCCGGATTCCCCAAAATCTCTGCTGCAGTTTTACCGATGCCGTCAGATTCCCTTTTATGCTGACACGCATAGGAGATGGCCACCATTGCCGCCAGCAGTAAAAACAGGTATGGAAATATTCTTCGCATCATTGCAGACGGGATTCAGGGATTGAAACTACGATGCGCTGTATGCTGCCGCTCCTTCCAAATATCATTTGACTTGTCTTGTAGTCCAATGCCAGGGAATCGAAAATAATGGACCGGTTGTCCTTTAACCTGACCTCCACCTTGTCCTGGTCGGCCATCTGGTAAACCACGGGGATCTGACAATAGGTAAAGCCAAGGGAACCTTTTTCAAGTCCGAATTGATCAGCCTCGTTGTTCATATTGATATAACCAAAGCGTTTCTCCTGTTTCAAAAACTCATCGCTTCTCAACAAACAAGGGTTGAAATGCAACCTTCCATCTTTCACAAAAACGCCCAGTTCGCCAAATCTGACCAGAATATCTTCTTTCACCTGCCCCGTCATGCCGGGTTGCTGAGCCCCCCGGTTCGATGGCGTGTGTGAGTACGGATCAGTGGGAAACGCTCCATAAGACTCCGGTGATTTGTGCACGCCGATACCCCGGCCAATTTCAAAATAGTGTTTAACCAACCGGCTCGTCAGGCCTTCGGCTTCTTTTGCGGAAAATGCCTTTATACAAGCCTCCTGAACTGCCAGATGGAGCTTTGAAACCATATGCCAATAAATGGACCCTAACCCTTCGTAGGCAAAAAAAGTTCCTGATCTTCCGGTAAATGACCTGTGTTGGAAAACTTCTTCATAGATGTCCAGTATCAGAGCTCTTTCGCTTTCAGCAAGATTATTGTATTTCGTTCCCGACAGCGCATTTAGGGCAGACTTCAGATCATTGGCATTCCTGAAGTTTCCATTGAAATGGTATCCCCCTTCAATATCCCGGTTGATGATGCGCAGGTTGTTGTCCTGCAATAATTTTTGGAATAAAACCGATTTTGCCACCGACGCCTCCGGGATGATATTCTTCTGCAAAAACCCGGGTAAATCTTTATCCGGATAGAGCAAATAACTGTTTTGGTCCTTCCGGTAAAGGGAACTGCTTCTGAGCGCATCCAGCACTTTCAACACTTCGTCTGAATCCAGATATCCCGAACTGATGGCAGCAACCTGACCCTCCAGCATCTCACTCAGATGCGAAATGGAGAAGCCATGTCCGGAAACCGACAAGGTGTTGTAGGCGTGATACAAATGGTCCTTGCGCCGGTTGGCCCGTATGGTATGCTCAAAGTGGTCAAGCACGGTATTGCATAGATTTTCGATTCCGGATAACTCCAGCGCTGCTTTTTTTCCATGAAACCCGTGTTGGTAGATACTTTCCCTGTAATCACTGCCTGCCTCTCCCAATGCATCCGTTATGCGCTTACGGTCGCCATCGTCAATAGTGGCTGAAAGCAGGTGCCTGTTTTCCTCAAGAACCTTCACAACCTTCGTGGCATAATGCAGAAGCTCCTGGGAAACTTCAACCTGTTTGATATGGGCCCGCACAAGTACATCATGAAGAAAGACCAGGAATCTCCTTGTATAATAAAGCGTTACCATGGAAACCCCGTTTCCGACCAGGGCATTGTTCGCATCGTTCCATTCCGGTCGTTGCGTATTCATCCATATACCCCCTTCAGGGATGTAATTGGAAATCTTTGCCAGCAGTGTTGCCAGTATTTTCTCAAGGAAATTAACCCTGTGAATATCGTGCATGGCATTCATCAGCAGGGCGCCATCAGCTCCCTTCTGTGCAACGTTCCGGCGCACTGAGCGATCTTCATCAAGATCGAAATCGACCGTATTTTTCGCATCAGCCAGAATTTCCCTGTAGGGTTTAATCCTGTAGGGCACATTTGCATAAACAAAAACCTCATCGCTGAACAGCTGATTAATTTTATCCGGCTGATGCTGATCAAGAAACTCCAGGAACTTAAGCAGGTAAATGATCTGGTGATCACCCCAATAACCGATATACGACCAGGGATTATCCGGCTCGATGATTTCCCAGTCAAATCCCCCTTTCGTGATCCGGTATGGGTTATACCCATCAAATGTAGTGGCATTCAAGAACTTGAATATCATACCTTCTATAAAACCGGGATAAGAATGCACAAGAGCCTCCCAGTTCTGAAAAATATCACGCCAGTTTCCTTCGTAATCCAGGATCCTGGTTCCGTCTGATTCGTCAAGGGTATTAATGCTGAAAATGTTCCATGGTCGGCTCGGGTCTCCGTGCCGGCGGCTGAAATGCAAGGGCAGATATTCGACAGAAAGCCTGGTGAGATCAGGATCCTTCAATCCCAATGCGCATTTTTCCAATCCCGACTGGCTGAACACCGGTCCTAACCCCTCAATGGTTTGCTTATGCTGATGGTAAACCCGGTGGTTTGCCTTTTCCAGGTATGGCAGGAAATCTTTCCCTTCAATTTCGTAATTTGATTTAAACACCCCGCCACGCATGATATTGAAGAGCACATTGGAATAGTGCCTTGAATCCTGCAATTGGTCCGCCGTACATTGCAGTCCGTCAGCACCTGCAACAAGCTGAAGCAGATTCCGGGAGCCGTGGTCAATATCCTGCTGTACCCGCTCTTCAAGGTCGGGGAGTTTTTGAATGGCATCGCAAATTTCCAGGACCTGGGCATAATTCTGATTGACATTGGCAACAATCATCCATCTCTTTTCAGCATTGCCTGCCAGTGAAACATCCGCAGAAATAAAATATGCCCCCTTTTCACCTTTGACATCATACTCATTCTCAATCTCTTTCCCTTTTCTGAAATGATTCAGTTGCAGTGAAGAGAGCAGGTGTCCGGGGTTATCAAACCCAAGGGACCAGGCGATATTGGCTTTCAGTGCCTCACTCGGTTCAGCTTTATCAACAATGATAGCGCTCAGGCCAAAAATGCCCAGGCCACTCTTTTTATGCAGCTCCGTCCGCTTATAGGCATCCGCCAGGTTGCTGGTGGCCATTTGCAGGTAACTGTCTACACCGTAAGGCAACACGTTCTGGATACCATCCAGGATTTTCACCTGGCATTTCCCGGCAGACAGGTTCACCAACGCGCATTTCCTGACAAAGCCATACCATCCGCCTGAGTTCCACTGATAGCTGAAAACCAGGTTTAAGTCATGATTAATCTCTTCAAAAATGATTTTGTTGCCCAGAACATTCTTGTAAAGGTTTCTGCTGATCTGAAAACGGTCTGAATACCGTTCTGAAAAGGGCTCCCAAATATGGACAACACCATCCTGATGAATCTGAAAGATTGTCTTACTCCCGGTATGATCGGTTGATTCGGTGATTTTGTCATCCGTATAATAAGGAAACAAGGCATGCTCCGGGTCTTTTCGGCCTGCTGTCAAGCCCCCATTGCTCGATATGAACATCCAGTGATTGGAATCGCTC
>JAWOGX010000299.1:0-8407 GCA_046496455.1 Bacteroidales bacterium
TGGGAATGGCCTGTATTCAATCAAGGAGAGAACTGAAATACTTGAGGGGAAGCTGATCATCCAGAGCGAACTGAACCGGGGCACGATCATCAGGATAAAAATCCCCAAACAAGAAGCAGAGAGACCGGCATGAGACATCGAATCAAAATCTATATTATTGATGATCATCACATTGTAAGAGATGGTCTGAAAGCATTGTTCAAAGAGGAGGATAACATTGAACTTGTCGGTGAATGTGATGGGCAGATTGACATCCCCTCCTTTATTGACGCAGATCCGGACATCGTCCTCATGGATATCTCCCTGGGGAACCAATCCGGCATTGATCTCACAAGGCAATTGCTTTCGGCAAAGGCAGATACCAGGATCATCATTCTTTCCATGCTCAGCTCCGAAGAGGTGGTGTTAAGTGCTACCGAAGCGGGTGCCAGGGGATATCTGCCCAAAAGCACATCCAAAGATGAAATGATGAAAGCCATTGCCGAGGTTTATCTTGGCAACACATATTTTCACAGTGAGATCGCAGGAATCATGATTGCAGGAATGCTTGAAAGGAAAAAGAAGCCCGAAAAAGACTCCCCCTGCATCGATTGCCTCTCGAAACGTGAGATCCAGATTATCGAAATGTTTGCCCGCGGATTTACCAACCAGGAAATTGCAGATCAGTTGTTTATCAGCATCAGAACCGTGGAGTCGCATAAAACCCATATCATGCAGAAGCTGAACTTCAGGAGTTCTGTTGAAATGGTGAAATTCGCCATCAGGCATAAGCTGATTGAAATCGGATAGTGCACCGTCCCCGGATTGGTCCAACCACTTTCCGTGTTTCACGGAATGACTTTCACAGTTTCCCTGTTTTACATCTCCCCTGATTCAGGAACCTTTGCAACAGTATAAAAACCAAAACTGTTGCATCATGAAGAAAAATCATTTCCTTGTTGTCATCACCGTATTGCTGAGCCTAACCTTTTATCCGGCACTGGCGCAGGATGAAGAGAAATCAGCCATCAATACCGGTGTCGACATTTTCAACCGTTATGTGTGGCGCGAGCTTGATTTCGGCTTTTCCCCAAGCATTCAACCTGTGCTGGAGTATGCGCACAAGAGCGGATTAACCGTTGGATGCTGGGGTGCATTCAGCACCACGGGCACCTACAATGAGGTGGATCTTTACGTGGGGTATGCTTTCAAAGGGTTCAGCATTACAATCACTGATTATTTTTTTCCGGTTTCAGGTATTCCTGCTGCTAAGCCTGAAAAGTATTTTAACTATCAGAATGAAACCACCGGTCACCTCTATGAAGGTTCAATAGGCTGGGATGGCCCGGAAAATTTTCCGGTCTCTTTGCTTGTGGGTACCTTTTTCTATGGAGGCGATAAAAACCCGGAAGGGGACCAGAACTACTCCACCTATGCTGAGCTCGGTTACACCTTTGAAACCAAAGCGGGGAATCTTGAACCTTTTATCGGATTCACCCCTGCAGAAGGGTTGTACGGCAACACCCTGGGGGTCGTAAACCTCGGTGTTTCTTCATCCAGATCAATAAAAATCAACGATCGTTTTGAATTGCCGGTCACCACGTCTCTCATCACGAACCCCCAGATATCCAACATCTATTTTGTTTTCGGAATTACGCTTTAGCACACTATCACCTATATCAACCTTTAAAAACCCAAGATTATGTTAGAAACTGGTTCAACCGGATTTATGCTCGTTGCCACATCGCTGGTTATGCTGATGACACCGGGCCTGGCTTTGTTTTACGGAGGCCTCGCCTCCCGCAGGAATATTCTGGGGATCATGATCCAGAGTTTTGTCTCATTGGGCTGGACAACCGTTCTATGGATAGCCTTCGGCTATTCGCTGTGCTTCAGCGGTGGTGAAGGGGGCATCTTTGGGAATTTCGACAAAATGTTCCTTAGCGGGATCGGTGTCGACAGCATGTACAGCAACGGAAAAATTCCGGAACTGCTCTTTGTGGCTTACCAGATGATGTTTGCCATCATCACCCCTGCCCTGATCACCGGGGCATTCGTCAACAGGGTGTCATTCAGATCTTACCTGATTTTTCTGACCGTATGGCAAATTCTTGTTTACTACCCGTTTGTACATATGATCTGGGGTGGTGGACTGCTTGCAGAATGGGGAGTGCTTGACTTTGCAGGAGGCATTGTGGTGCATGCCA
The DNA here is from genome assembly GCA_046496455.1 of Bacteroidales bacterium. Lineage (GTDB taxonomy): Bacteria > Bacteroidota > Bacteroidia > Bacteroidales > SKPS01 > SKPS01. The sequence continues at coordinate 2,187 of JAWOGX010000299.1, forward strand.
CGGCCGGATTTGCCGCGTTGGCTTCGGTGTTCTATGTTGGCGCAAGGTCAGACAGGTATTCAACACCCAACAGCATACCCCTTGTCGCGATTGGCACGGCGCTGCTATGGTTCGGATGGTATGGCTTCAATGCAGGGAGTGAAGTAGCCGTAGATGGCATAACGACACTTGCCTTTATCAACACCGACATTGCTGCTTCATTTGCCACCATCACCTGGCTTGTGATTGAATGGACGCGCGACCGAAAACCTAAATTCGTCGGGCTCCTTACCGGCTCCATAGCAGGTCTCGCCACCATCACCCCCTGTGCAGGATTTGTGCCGGTCTGGTCTGCACCATTGATTGGCATTGCCGCCGGTGCGGTCTGTTACCTTGCAGTCCGGTTCAAGAACAGGATGAAATGGGACGATGCCCTCGATGTCTGGGGGGTGCACGGAATTGGTGGTGTGCTGGGCACCATTCTCCTCGGTGTCTTCGCATCGAAAGCGATAAACGCGGCAGGCTCCGACGGATTGCTCCTCGGAAACTCATCCTTCTTCATGAAAGAAATTGTTGCTGTTGTGGCAGCTTCAGCCTATGCATTCATCTTCACCTACATCATGCTTATTGTGATCAACTTCATAACCCCTGTGAGAATCACTGCTGAAAGGGAAATGGAGGGGCTTGATCTTTCTGAACATGGCGAAACAGCCTATGACCAGGGGGTATTGTAGGTTTTGATGCCGGAAATTGAAACACCGCCGTGTATTTCGTACAACGGCGGTGTTTTTTTGTATTCACCCGATGTTGTTTCAGGAATCTAAATACCATTCAGAAAATCGTACAAATCCTCATCAGGCCGCAGGTTTAGCTTTTTTCTCAACCGGGACCTGCTGATGTATGAACTGGAGGGTTGAATATTCAGAATATCCGCAATCTCTTTGGAGTTCAGCCCCACTTTCAGATATGCGCACAAACGGAGGTCATTATTGGAGAGCGAAGGAAAACTCTCTTTCAGTTTTCTGAACAACTCCTGGTGCAATTCATCCATTTGAATCTCAAAAGTACGGTCATCGGCTTTCAGATAGGAATCCAGCAACCGCCGTATCTCGCTCAGCCTTGTTTTCGGCGCTACGGGATCATTCTGCAACAAATCGAACTTATCTTTCAATGAAAGCAGCAACCGGTTCTTGTCTTCATTGTCTTTGGATTTCTTGGCAAGCTCAATGGTTTTGTTTTTCAACTGCTGTTTCAACTGGTCATATTCAGCCTGCAACCGCTCCTGTTCCAGCATCATGATCCTCTCCCTGTGCTTTTCAGCCATCTGTCGCAAGGAATTCTGCTCTTTGATCAGCATTTTCTTCCTTTGTTTTTTTAAGAGGAGTTTTTGCCATCGACTTATGCCAACCAAAGCAATGAACAGCATCAGCACATATGAAGCAAAAGCATACCGTGAGCGGTACCAGGGAGGAGCGATCCGGAATGCAATGGCCTGTTCGCTGATGATATCGCCATGCATCAGTGCCCGGAGTTGTATGGTGTAATTCCCCTGGGACAAGCCTATCAATTCAAGGAAATTATCTGAAAACAATGCACTCCAGTGATCATCTCCGCTGATTTTATATTGGTACAACACACCTTCGGCATTGGGGGCAATAAACTCAATCCTCAGATTATTGAGTTTGTATGGCAGTTTCTCCCCGGGGAAAACCGCAACGGATCCATAATTATTAAAAGCCTCCGCCTTTCGTATGATCATACCAGGTGTCCCCCTGGATATCTCATTGCCATATTTCAGGAATTTCAGTGCAAAGCCGTTATACACCGGGTAAAAATCGTAATCCGGATGCAACGGAAGGGCCTGATAAATATTAACCAGCAAATTATCAACATTTTGCCGGGGCCTCATCTCTTGAATCCTGATGAATTTTTTGTCATCCTCATCGTAGATGTATTGATTTCTGTCGGTATAGATATTTATCCCTTTGTGATTTTTAAAAAGGTAAGGATCATTCCCTTCAAAGAATTTCTGATTGAAAATCAACCTCCTGACCGGATTTACATTTTCGTTTAAAACAGCCCTGATAATGCCGAAATTGGGGATATTTACCCAAAGGATATTTTCCTTTTCGATAACCAATTGATTGCATGACCCCAGGATGAGGTCCATTTTATTCCGGAAAATCCATTCTCCGCCTGATTTTTCAAAAATCTCAATCCCATTGTAATTGCCCGTCAGCAAAAAATCTCCATACGGCACAACAGTCCATACCCCCTCATGGTCACTCAGCTTTTCAACAATATTGTCTTTCAGCACAAACAAGCCATGATCGTGACCGATAAAAAGCCTGTCATCAATGTTCTGAAGCGACCAGACCTGTCCGGTCGTCCCGGGGATAAGCTGAAACCCGGTAAATTCCTTGTCGTTGTTGAGATCTTCCCATCGGGTATAGTATAACCCCTGATTCGTTCCGAGGTAAAAAAAATCGTTGTGGATCGCTGCTGCATATCCGGTTCCTACATCACCACGATAATCATAAAAATAGGTGAGGTCATTGCTCAACATAAGTGAAGACACGCCATAATCCAGGCCTGCCCAGAATTTGCCGGATGGGCTGTAATGCATGCAAAGGATGGCGTTGCTGAGCAAACCCTTATACTTATTGATCTGATGGATAACATTCCCTTCCAGATCTGTGATAAACAGGCCTTTGGTAACGGTGCCGAAAGCCAGGTACGCATCGCCGATCCGCTCAAAGCTGAATACCTTGGCCGTTTTCAAAGTTTCAGAAACAGGGCTGTTGACCGGAAGAAGTTTTCCGTCGGAATAGAGCAACAAACCGGCATTCCTGGTAACCAAAACAATCCCGTTGTTATGGTAAATCCCTGCGATCTCGTAATTTGCATCATCCGGATAAGCAATCAGTTTTTTTAAGGATAATCTGTCGAAAACAAAAACCCCATGATTTATGTCAGCAAAATACAATGAATCATTCACCGCAAAGGAACCTGCAAACTCGGTTGGGGCACTTATTCTGACAACCTGCTTCTCTTGAAGCAGATAAATGTTTTGTGCCGACACAAAAAGGATATCACCGTGCAGCATATGAACATCCCAGAACTCTTCACTCTTATCCTGAATCTCTTTCCTGAAAGGGTACAGTGAGGTGTAATCAAATGATCCTCGACGGTTCTTTTTCCAAACCCCAAAATCGAGGTCTGAACCGGTGTAGATCAGTGAATCATTGACAACCAGCAGTGACCTGGTAAAACCATCGCTCCCCTGGTAGCATTGCCAGGACTTGCCGTCGAACTCAAGCAATCCTTTGTCGGCGGCCATATAAACAATGCCATTGGGTGCAGAATGGATATCCCATATCTTACCTTTGCTAAGATATTGATTGGGGGTATAATTCCTCAGTAAAGGCACCCCTTTTTCGGGCAATATTTGTGCGAACGACACAAATGCTCCGAATAGCAATACGAGGATATAGGAAGCTCTTGATGTCAATTTGATTTTCCGTTCAGGTTATCATGGTCACAGGTGCAACGCACTGACAAATTTAAGGCATTTCCGGATTATATCAAAATGAAAAGAGGCTGCCCCCTTCAGGACAGCCTCCCTCAATTCACCAGGAAAAATTTAGTAAACAATCAGCTTTTGTGCCTGGGTCTTTCCATCTGAGGTATAGAGCCTGATCAGGTAGATTCCCGGGGTCAGGTCAACGGTATTGACCACAGGGATATTCCTGGTCATGAACAGTCTCCCGCTCATGTCAAACAGCTCAAATTGCTTCACATCGCCGCCAAGATGCACATTTTCACCGGTTCTTGCAGGATTGGGATACATGGAAATCCGGTCCGGGTTTATTGCAGCATCGTTCAAACCAATGGTGTTCTGTTTGTAGAAATAGAGATTATCGAGGTAAATGGTTTGGGAACCAGTTCCACCATCGAATTTGAATTGGATGAGGTCTGAGAGGTTAATACCTGCGAAATGGGTCATGGGGATATCATAGCTCACCCATTGGTTTGGTGTGATGGGGAGGGCAAAGGCTACTTCAACAGGGCCGGTGCTGATGCAGAAAATATTCACTGCTGTGGCATTGGCCGTCCACATATCCAGGTGGAGTGAATCCATTGCAGAAACATCCAAAGGACTGCCGAACTGGGTTCCCTGGTAATTGAAATTGGCGTATTTGATCACATCATCTCCGGCAACCTGCGGGAAGGTTACTATGGTGGACTGTCCCCAGCCCGGGTTGAAATCGGTATTCAGAATATCCGTGTAGGCGTTGCTGTACACTGACATCACCTCGTTGGGAAGGCGTGCGGGTGGTGTCGGGGCAGCAACGGTAGGTCCGGACGGCATAACAGTCTGGGGATTGAAGGTAATATTGTCGAAATACACAACATTATCCTGCGTTCTGCCTGCCAGGTCAAAATCGGGGAAAATGACAATCTGGTCATATGCACCTTCAGTGATCGGAGGGTTGATATGGCCTGAAAAGTCGAACGTAATCTCTTCCCACTGATTGATCAGCGTATTGGGAACTTTGATTTCGGGAAGCGCCCAACCGGTTGGAGCAACAAGCTTGATACCGACATCGCTGATCACCGGTTTCCACACCATGATCTTGATGAGGGAATTGGTGCTGTCAAGCACAAAGCTTCCAAGGTCCGTGGTGCCATGGGATGACTCACACCCTGCCCAGGGGTTGCCGGCCTGCAACGCGGTGAACTTGGCCACAGTGGCGGAAGTGTTGATACCCGTCGAACTGGGGTTGGCAAGAATGTCCAGCGGTGGATTGGTGGCATTTTCAAATACAGCCCAGGTCCAGGCAGCGCCATACCCACCGGTTTCGAAATTGATTGGCGCGTTTTGCGCAAAACTCACTGATGCAAAAAGCATCAGGAAAACAAACGTAAACTTTTTCATGATTTTAAATTTTAAATTGTTAGAGAATTGATTTCCTTAGCCCACTCCTTTTTTCAGGCTACTTTTCAGGTTTGTATTAATTGTTTAATTGCCATTTTAGGTGTTCTGTCGATATTAAATAAACCCCAGTGCTTTTCAGGTTCCAGGGGCTCAGGGGAACCTTTCCACGCCTCATCAAAGGCTTCAAAAAAGAAGACAAGGATGTTCTCCTGCTCTGCCCATTCCATCAGTTTTTCGAAATAGATTTTCTGAAAGCCCTCATTGACATTTTCCGGATCTATGCCCCTGCCATTGGACCTTGTGGCCCACCCCGCCTCGGTAATCACGGTTGCTTTGCCGGGGTATTTCCGTGCTACCGAAAAGTAGTTGTCCCTGGTGTGATCAAGTGCCTCTTCAATATGCTTGTATTCCCAAACAGGATAGGTATGAATGGAGATAAAATCCACCTCCCCGGCAACCTGGTCAAGTTTGAAAAGCCATGGGACATAGTTTTCGCAGAAGGTAACGGGCTGTGCAACCGCGTGCCTGACATAATGCACATACTCCAGCACTTTGCTTTCGGGCACATAATGGTCTGTCCACTCAACGCAAGCTTCATTGCCGACTGAAAGGGAGAAGATGAGATCAGGGTGCTGACCGGCCATTGCAATCAACCTGTCCATCTTTGCCCGGTTGCTGATGCGATTCGCCTCAAGTTGCTCTTCCGAAAACACACCGCCATTCCAGGGGCAGTTGAAATTATTCATCTCTGCATTGATGTATGCGCCAAGCATTAATCTAAAATCGAGTTTTTCATTCCTGATCACTTCCAGCACAGTTTCAGCATGCCGGTCACAATCAAACAAACGCAGATACTTCCAGTGTTTATGGAGAAGCATCAAGTCCTCTTTCACCTCATTGTAATGAGGGTAAAGGCCTCCTGGTGCCTGGCCCTGCCTGAAGCCGGAATAGCACAATGCCCTCCCCGGGGAAATATTCAGTGTCTTAAAGATATTCATTGGCATACTTCAGTTTTCCTTCATGGTCCCAGATTCCCCAAAACCCTCCTACCTCCCCTTCGCTGCTTATTTTCCAGGATTCATCAAATGATGAGAAATAAAATACCTCAATGCCATCATCCACCGACCATAGTTGTGTGTTGATGAAGTATTTCATGGCGTTGATCCTGGAGGGAACAGCATTCCCCAGGCTTTCTCCCTGGCTTGGCCAACCTGTTTCAGTAATGATGACTCTTTTACCCTTCGCCGCAACCATGACCTGCTGGAACATCTGCCTCATGTGCTGCAGGGAAAACTTAAATTCG
>JAWOGX010000310.1:0-6585 GCA_046496455.1 Bacteroidales bacterium
TGTTAGAAACAATTATGGTTGCTTCCTCGCGAATTACAAACCCCTCAGAGGCAACTATATCGATGATGGCGGTTTCCATACCCTTATCGTCGCACACTTTGCCCCCAATGACTTTGGCCTCTTTGATATGGCCGGTAACGTTTCAGAATGGACCAGCAACGCATTTGATGAATCAGCCTACAGCTTCGCTCATGACCTTAACATGGACTATTCCTATGAAGCCAAGGACACTGATCCGCCGGTGATGAAAAGAAAGGTTGTGCGTGGAGGATCATGGAAAGATATTCATTATTACCTTCAGACAGGTACACGTACCTATGAGTTCCAGGACACCGCAAAAAGCTTTATCGGATTCAGATGTGTACAGACCTATCTCGGAAGAATGGAAGGTGACGGCCCCAACGCTTCTGCAGTATATTAGCATCTGCTGTGGTAGTATTATGGTACCGTGCTGAAAGCATAATCGAAAGAAGAAACAGATCAACTGAATAATCAACAACTAATTAATTGTTTAATCTTTAATTCAATCAACTTATGGGTTTAAATAGTTTGGTGAGGACCAAGAAGTTTAAAAACTTCATGTCGAAATTATACGGATGGGGTGCTGCAGTCGTTATCCTTGGTGCTTTGTTCAAAATCAACCACTATCCGGGTGCTGAGATCATGCTGATCCTCGGTCTTTGTACTGAGTCACTGATTTTCTTCTTTTCAGCCTTTGAACCTCCTTTCGTTGAACCCGACTGGAGCCTCGTCTATCCGGAACTTGCCGGAATGTATCATGACAGTGAAACCAAAGCCGTTTCAAAAGCAAGGAAGCATGAAGAACCCAAATCGCTTACTGAAGCGCTTGACAACATGCTTGCTGAAGCCAAGATTGAACCGGAACTCATTGCCAGCCTGGGTGAAGGGATGCGCCATCTCAGTGAAAATGCCAATAAACTGGCAAACATCACAGATGCTGCTGCTGCCACGCAGGGTTATGTGAATAACCTCGAGTCTGCAAGCACCTCGGTTCTTGAACTCGCCGACGCTTACCAGCAAACTTCAGGTGTGCTGAGGAATTCCACAGCAACCATCGCGAAATCAGCGGAAGCCATGAACTTCAGCGATATCGATGGCAAGGAGTATAATGAGCAGCTTCAGCGCATTGCAAAGAATCTGGCTACACTTAACAATATTTACGAATTACAGTTACAAAGCTCACAGGCCAATGTCGAGGCATCTTCCTCAATGCAGGAAGGTATCGGTAAGTTCATTAAATATCTGAACAACTCAATCGACAATACCATGAAGTACGAAGAGGAAGCCTCTAAACTGACCGAGAATGTCAGGGCCCTCAATCAGGTTTATGGTAATATGCTTGCTGCAATGAATGTTCGCGGCTAGTGGTCAGAAACGTAATTGTATAACTAAAAGATTCTAAATCAATGGCCGGATATAAAGAGACGCCGCGGCAGAAAATGATCGGGATGATGTATTTGGTGCTTACAGCGCTGCTGGCACTGAATGTCTCCAAGGATATTCTGCAGGCATTCGTTACCGTGAATGATGGGTTGGTACAAACCAACAAGACCTTTGAGGGCAAAAACATGATGCTTTACCAGGAGTTCGACACCCAGCTTACGCAGCAGGAAGACAAGGTTAAGCCCTTTCATGAAAGAGCCCAGAAAGCCAAAGAGCTTTCTGACAATATGGTTGCCTATATCAAAAACCTGATGACCGACGTGGTTGCCTACACCGAATTTGGCGTGAAGGTGATGAACGATAACAGTCACCGGACTCATGCAGACTGGAAGAAGGCTTACGATATCAACCTTAGCGAAGTCAAAAAGCAGGACAATTATGACAAGCCAATTGTTGTACTGATCCCTAACCAGGCAAATGAAACTTCCGGAAGGGCGCATGCCCTCAGGATGGAGCTTGCCAAGTACAAGAAAGAGATGGTTGAACTTCTTGAAGACCCTGAGGTGATTAAGGTTACAGATCTGGGCTTTCATTACAACCGGGGCTGGAATAAACAATATAAGCGGGAAATGTCCTGGGAGTTCAATACTTTCTACCATACTGTATTGGCCGCCGATGTTGTCATCTTCAACAAGATGATTGCTGAAGTGCGCAATGCTGAAGCAGAAATCGTGACCAAACTGATGAATAACATCTCCAGGAAAGATTTTAAATTCGACCAGATCGATGCCAAAATTGTTCCTGTATCCATGATGGTTCCCCAGGGAGGCCAATACGAAGCAACACTCTTTGTTGCTGCCTATGACACCAAAACCCCAATCAAAGCCGTGATCAACGGGCAAACCGTTACCGGTGATTCCGGAAAAGTCCTTTTCCGTACCCCATCTGGTGGCGAAGGAGATCATCAGATTGAAGGTCAGATTTTTGTGTATGACCCATCCTCGGGGCAGGAGATACCCTACGATTTCAGTACCTCGTATAGTGTTTTCAGGCCAACCGCAACAGTTTCTGCTACCAGGATGAATGTGTTTTACCGCAATCTTGATAATCCACTCTCCGTTTCTGTTCCGGGTGTCTCCCACGGTAATGTCAAAGTCAGCATTTCTGGTGGTCATACACTGGTTTCTCAGGGTGGTGGCAATTACATTGTAAAACCTGGTGCCGGCAGAGATGCTGTTATTACTGTAACCGCATCATTCGGAGGGAAAACCCAGACCATGGGTACTTATCCATACCGTATCCGCAACGTCCCCCCGCCAACACCTTACTTTGCGGGAGCCAAACACGGAAGTATCTCCAAACAGCAAATTTCAGCTGCTCCCATTGTATCAGCGGTTCTGGAAGAGTTCCTGTTTGAAGGTGTCAATTTTTCCGTCACTTCCTTCAACTTTGTCATCAGGGAAAAGAGCGGTATTCTGACTTCCATTCCGCAGAGGGGTAACCGGCTTGATGGAAATGCACTGTCGAAAGTTCAGGCAGCCTCCAGGGGAGAGCGTATCTTCATTGAAGAGATCAGGGCATCAGGACCAGGAGGGACAGTCAGCCTGCCCAGTGTAATCCTTAAACTGAATTAAGCAATTCTAATACAATACGTTATGAAATCGATTCTTGTATCAGTCTTCATTGCAGTTCTGTTCTTTACAACCGCCACTGCGCAAGTGTTGGAACAGAATGAGCCGATCCACCTCCGGGCCTGGGCCAAGGTTCAGGATGGAAACCCGGGTGAGGAAAATATAAGCAATGCAATGAACCGTGTAGCGGTGCAATATCCCTATCTCAGGGAAGCTGATGTGATGTGGGCCAAGAGAGTCTGGCAGGAGCTTGATCTCAGGGAAAAGATCAACCACCCGCTTTACTACCCTGCTCAGCCTGTGAGGCATCGTATGAGCCTTATGTCATCGCTCTGGAATGCTGCGGTCAACGAAGGTAGTCTCACTGTCTATATTGATGAGGATTTTAAAGTTCCTTATACTGTTGATGAACTTAAACTGAAACTTACTGTCAACGACACCATCACCATTCCAAATCCTCTGGATCCGGATTATGATACCACCATCATCGTTACCAAGGATTTTGATCCGGCTGATGTGATGTACTACTGGATCGTGGAAGACTGGTTTTTCGATAACAAACGTTCTGTCCTGGAGAAAAGGATCATCGGTCTTGCTCCGATGCGGGAGAAGTACACCACCGATCCCAACACCGGTGAAAGAATTTTGCAGGGGAAGGAACTTCTCTTTTGGGTCTATTTCCCCCACGCAAGGAATATGCTGGTCAAGACGGAGGTGTTCAACCGGTGGAACGATACCGAGAGGATGACCTTCGATGATCTCTTTTTCAAAAGGATGTTTTCCGGAAGGATTATTAAGGCTGATAATGTGTATGATCGGTATATCAGCGAGTTTAAGCTAGGCCTTGATGCACTGCTTGAAGCTGATCAGATGAAAAGGCAATTCCAGGAGTTTGAAATGGACCTCTGGGAATATTAATAAGAACTTCCGAAAGAAACCGAAAGCCACCTCAGACAAGGTGGCTTTTTTTTATCTTTAACCACGCTAAAGTGTGCGATATGATGCAGTTTGATTTTTTATCCCAGTCGGTTGAGTATGCCAGGGGTGTTGGCCCTGTTAAAGGTGATGTGCTGAAAAAGGAGCTTGGGATATTTACCTTTGGAGACCTGCTAACCTATTATCCATACAGATATGTGGACAGGAGCCGTTTTCACACGGTTTCGGAAATCAGGGAAGAGGGGTTATGGGTACAATTGACCGGTAGGATCATCGGAATTCAGGTGCACGGAGAGAAGCGGAAGTCGAGATTAACTGTGTTATTTGCGGATCAGACAGGCTCCATGGAGCTGGTGTGGTTTCAGGGGCTGAAATGGATCATGGACCGGCTCGAGAAAGGGAGGGAATACGTCATTTTTGGTCGTACTTCAAAATTCGGCAACCGGTTTAACCTGCCTCACCCTGAAGTGGAGTTGCTCAGCGACTTTAAGTCAGCCCCGCACGACAAGTTCCAGCCCCTCTACAACACCACCGAGAAGATGAAGAACAAAGGGCTCGATAGCCGCGGGGTCTCAAGGATCATCAAAGTGCTGATGCATCAGGCAGCCGGCTCAATCCCCGAAACCCTTCCCGACTGGCTGGTGAGGAACCAAAAGCTCTATTCACTGGAGGATGCGCTCAGGCATATCCATTTCCCTGAGTCATTGGAACAGCTCGATTACGCAAGATTTCGCCTGAAATATGAAGAGCTTCTGCTGATTCAACTCCATCTCCTCTCGTTGAAACGGAATCGCTATGACAAAATCGCCGGCTATCAGTTTACAGTGGTTGGGGACCTTTTGCATCAGTTTTATGAGAAGAACTTACCTTTTGAGTTGACCAATGCACAGAAGAGAGTGGTCAGGGAACTTCGCCAGGATATGGGCAGCGGACACCAGATGAACCGGTTGCTGCAAGGTGACGTGGGCAGCGGAAAAACGCTCGTAGCACTGATGGCTGCCCTGATTGCCATCGGAAATGGTTATCAGGTGGCGATCATGGCACCTACTGAAATCCTGGCTAACCAGCATTTCAACACGATCAACAAATTTCTGCTGAACTTACCGGTGAAAGTGGATATTCTAACCGGCTCGGCAAAATCGAAGCGGAGGAAAAAGTTACTGGAGGATCTTCGTAATGGCGAGATCAATATCCTGATTGGCACCCATGCCCTCATCGAAGATAAGGTTGTCTTTACCAGGCTGGGCCTTGCCGTGATTGACGAGCAGCATCGCTTTGGGGTTGAGCAGCGGGCAAAGCTCTGGAGCAAAAGCGAGATACTTCCGCATGTCCTGGTGATGACCGCGACTCCGATTCCACGCACACTGGCCATGACACTTTACGGAGACCTTGATTATTCTGTAATCGATGAAATGCCTCCCGGGCGGAAGCCAGTAAAGACAATCCACCAGTTAGACTCAAAAAGGCTGAATGTTTTCAGTTTCGTAAAACAGCAGATTGATGCCGGCCGGCAAGTGTATTTCGTCTATCCGCTCATTGAGGAGTCTGAGAAGCTGGACCTGAAGGATCTTATGGATGGTTTCGAGAGTATCACCAGGGCATTCCCGCTGCCGGAGTACGCCGTCAGCATTGTGCATGGCAGGATGAATCCGGAAGACAAAGACTATGAGATGGACCGTTTTGTAAGGGGGGAGACCAACATTATGGTTTCAACAACGGTTATCGAAGTGGGGGTAGATGTCCCCAACGCTTCGGTCATGGTGATCGAGAGTGCCGAACGGTTCGGGTTGTCGCAGCTTCATCAGTTGCGTGGGAGGGTAGGGCGTGGCGCTGACCAGTCATACTGCATTCTGATGACCGATGTAAAGCTGACTGCGGAAGCCAGAACCAGGATCAACACGATGGTCAGCACTACCGACGGTTTTGAAATCGCTGATGTGGACCTTTCGCTTCGTGGCCCCGGTGATATGCAGGGTACACGGCAGAGTGGCATGCCAGACCTGAAGATCGCAGATCTGGGTAAGGATGATAAAATTCTCCGACAGGCAAGGGACATGGCAAATCTTATCCTGGAACGGGACCCTGGCCTGAAACATGAAGCTAATCTGCGGTTCCAGCAGGCTCTGAGAAACAAATTCAGGGAAGCTGCGATTTATGCGATGGTGGGCTGATGACTGTGCTGGATCAGGACTGCCGTTCGGTAAAGGATCCTGGCCCCGTTGCCGGCATCCCATTCATCTGTACCGGGTGCAACTTCGCACAGATCGGCCCCGATGATCTCCCTCCCGCTTTCGGCAACCATTCTGATCAGGTACATCGCAGCATCAGGAGATATTCCCCCGGCAACGGGTGTCCCGGTATTGGGGCAGCATGACGGGTCAAGCCCGTCGATGTCAAATGAGATGTAAACCTTTTGAGGCAAGCAATTTACGATATCCCGGCTTAGTTCAAACCAGTTCCCGCCAGCAAAAAGATGGTTGCTGACCGCAAAATCACTGAATTGGATGATACGGCCATCACGCTCCGCAAACTCCATCTCAGCATGGGATACATCACGGATGCAAACCTGGGCCATCCGGCTTACCTGGTTTAGCTTCAACGCATTGTGCATAAT
>JAWOGX010000313.1:0-4027 GCA_046496455.1 Bacteroidales bacterium
CCCGACGTGAGTGTCCCGTGTGAAGTCTGTGGCGGGAACCGATATAACCGCGACACCCTGGAAGTCCGCTACAAAGGGAAATCGATCAACGATGTGCTCAATCTCACCATCAACCAGGCTGTCGAATTTTTCGAAAACATCCCGATGATCCTGCGAAAGATCAAAACGCTGCAGGATGTGGGCCTTGGGTACATCACCCTGGGGCAGCAATCCACGACACTTTCGGGGGGTGAAGCCCAGCGTGTGAAACTGGCCACCGAGCTCTCCAGGAAAGATACCGGGAAGACCCTGTACATCCTTGATGAACCCACAACCGGGCTCCATTTCGAGGATATCAGGGTGCTGCTGGAAGTACTCAATAAGCTGGTGGACCATGGCAACACCGTTTTGGTGATTGAACACAACCTGGATGTGATCAAAGTGGCAGATTATGTCATTGACCTTGGCCCTGAGGGGGGAGACAAGGGGGGTGATATCATTGCAACCGGCACCCCCGAAGAGGTTGCGGCCTCAACAGAAAGTTACACAGGCCATTTCCTACGCAAAACCCTCACCCCCTGAGACCAAATCCATCCCCAACTTGTAGGGCTTGATTTTTTTCCTATTTTTACACCCTACTAGTTGAGTTAAAAGTTAAAAGTTAAAAACTTAAAATTAAACAACTCAACTCCGTCGCAGGCGGACTAAACTTCCTCAACAACTCAACAAATAAACATCTAAACAACGGTAATGACAAGCAACGATGAGACCCGGATCAGGAATGCATTCAAGCAGAAAGACTGGAACGAGACAATGACTTCAGATTCCTGGCTCGTTTTTAAAGTGATGGCAGAATTCGTGAACAGCTTCGAGAAGATGTCCAGGATCGGGCCATGTGTTTCAATTTTTGGATCTGCACGCACTAAGGAGTGTTCACCTTATTACAGGCTCGCAGAAGAGATCGCCTTTCTGCTCACAAAACATGGGTTTGGGGTGATCACCGGCGGAGGGCCAGGCATTATGGAGGCTGCCAACAGGGGTGCCTACAAGTCACGTGGAAAATCGGTCGGCCTGAATATCGTACTTCCTCATGAGCAGAGCGCAAACCCTTACATTGACAATGATAAACTCCTGAACTTTGATTACTTTTTTGTCAGAAAAGTGATGTTTATGAAGTATGCCCAGGGGTATGTAGTGATGCCGGGAGGTTTTGGCACCATGGATGAGCTATTTGAAGCCATTACCCTGATCCAGACCCAGAAAATGGTGCATTTCCCCATCGTGCTTGTGGTGAAAGAATACTGGCAGGGACTGATGGACTGGATCAGGGCGAGGATGGTTGAAGAGGGGATGATTTCACCCGATGACATGGAGATTTTCTCGATTGTAGACACTGCCCAGGAGGCGGTGGATCATATCGTGAAGTTCTATGAAAAGTATGACATCAAGCCCAATTTCTGATCATTTTTAGTGCGATAACCATAACCAATTCTTATCCCAATGCGGCTCATCTCCCTGTTTTTCATCCTGCTGGTCGCACAACTTGTTGCCGGGCAGACCGTTGACCGTGTCCCTGAGATTTTTTCGAAACGTTTAATATCGAGTGATCTCAATGGCGTTGAAGTGCGATATGATGTGCCGGTTTTCTCAAGGAGCCAGGTGAAAGTGGGTGACAGGCCGTTCGATTACATCCACATCCCGGGGATTGGCAAGATGCGTGAACCGGGCAAACCTGCCTTGCCTGCCACGACGGAACTTGTGGCGCTGCCTTTCCATGCAGGATTTGCGCTTGCATCATCCTCCGATGGCTATACCGACCATACGGGGTTTATGGTTCATCCTGCACTTCAACCTGCTTTTGACACCTATGGTGCTCCGGAACCGGAGTTTGAAATCGATTCCCTGCTATACCAGACCAATGATTTCTTTCCGCAGAACCTGGCAGAGGTTGCCGATACACTATGGATCCGGGGTATCAGGGTTTTGGTGCTGAGGGTTTTTCCGGTTCAGTTCAATCCGGTCACAGGGGTTGTCAGGGTGCATACATCCATCCGTGTTAACGCGGCTTTCAGCGGCTCCGGGCGTACTTTTGAGCCGGCAGGAACAGAGAACTCCATCCATTTTACAAAATACCTCTCAGGATTGCTTCTCAACGGGGCACAGCTCCCCGAAGGAATCCAGGGGCAACCGGCCTTATCCCCGGATTATCTCATCGTTACGATTGATCCTTTCCTGGCCGCTGCCGATTCAATAGCCCTTTGGAGGCAACAGATGGGCTTCCGCACCGAAATCATCAGCCAGCCCGCATGGACAACACAGCAGATCAAAGATTCTGTTCACAATCGGTACTACAATTCCCTGCCCAGGCCAGACTACCTGTTGATTATCGGTGATCACAATCATGTGCCGGCCGAGATGTTCCCTAGTGGCTCTTCTTCCTATCCGACAGATCTTTACTATGTCTGTATGGACGGCTCTGCCGATTTCTATCCTGATATGGCCAAGGGGAGAATCTCTGTGACCGGACCCACCGATGCAATGTCCATTGTGCAGAAAATCATCAACTATGAGCGGAATCCGGTCACCGATTCTGCATTCTACACCAACAGCCTTCACTGTGCCCAGTTCCAGGATGATGATACTTCAGGGTTTGCTACAAGGCGTTTTGCCCATACATCCGAAGAGATCCGGGATTATATCCTCGGAAAGGGATTCTCTGTTCAGCGGATTTATTATACCTACTCCTACGTCACCCCGACCAACTACAACAACGGATACTACAGCAACGGTGAACCTTTGCCGCCGGATCTCCTGAAGTCCAACGGCTTCCTGTGGAATGGCGGTGAGACGCAGATTGCCCAGGCCATCAACAGCGGGCGGTTTTATGTCCTGCACCGCGACCATGGCTATGTCGGAGGAAGCGGCTGGGCACACCCATATTTCACCAAAACATCCATGAATATGCTGAGCAATGGAAACAAGCTCCCAGTGGTATTCAGCATCAACTGCCACACCGGAGAGTTTTCCCTGACAGAATGTTTCGCCGAGCGATTCCTCAGATTGCCAGCCGGTGGCGCTGCCGGGGTGGTTGGTGCCTCCTTTGCCAGCTACAGCGGTTACAATGATGCACTCTCAGTCGGGATGTTCGATGGTATATGGAACAACCCCGGACTCCTGCCGCTCTTTGGCAGTGGCGGCATCGCCAATCCATCCACCAGCCAGCACCCCCCGATCCTTGCCATGGGTGATGTGATGAACCATGGACTCCTCAGGATGGTTCAGACCTGGAACGGAAGCAACAGCGCCAACATTTACCAGTACCGCCTTTTCCACTATTTTGGTGACCCTGCCATGCGCATGTTCACGGCCGCCCCCCAGCAGATCACTGCCATCGTGCCGGACACCATTGCTGCAGGCTCAACCCAACTTACTGTTACCGGCTGCAATGTACAGGATGCCCTGGCTACGGTTGTCTATCAAAACGAACTGATGGCCTCTGCCAATATTCCCAACGGCAACACCATCCTCAGCTTTCAGCCGCTTAACGACACTCTGCCCAGAGCACTGGTAACCATAAGCCGTCATAACTATCGCCCTTTCCTCAAAGAGGTAGTCATCGCGGGCCAGTCACCCGCCCTCAACAACGAGCCCTGTTCAGCCATTGAGGTGCCGGTTAAAAGGTTCTGTGACCCGGTACCGGCCAGTTTCGCCGGTGCCCTTCCCTCCACGGTTACCACACCATCCTGTGCCACACAGAGTGGCCGTGATATATGGTTCTCATTCATGGCTCCCGGCAGCGGCAGGGTAGAAGTGGAACTTGGCGATGCCATGGGCGCCGCCGGACTTGCAACCTATTCATCTGCCTGCTCTGTACCTGTGTACCTCACTTGCAGCACCACCGCGGACAGTTCCGGGAGGGTTGTCATCCCCATGAACAGCCTCACCCCGGGTGATACCATCCTGGTCAGGATTTGGGAAATTGCCCCGGGAACTTCAACCCCTTTTTATCTCTGCATCAGGGAGACGGATACCTTCCCCATTGCGCAGT
>JAWOGX010000353.1:0-2800 GCA_046496455.1 Bacteroidales bacterium
CATAAAGATCAGGGTTCCTTTCTATCCGGGCCGCGGTGATGCCACCGAAGCCATGACCGATGCGGAATCGTTTGCAGTGCTTGAACCGATCCACGACGGGTTCAGAAACTGGCTGAAAAAAGATTACGTTGTGCAACCCGAAGAACTCCTTCTTGACAGGACCCAGCTGATGGGGCTTACTGCACCTGAAATGACCGTGCTGATCGGGGGAATGCGCATGCTGGGAACCAATCACGGAGGTACCAGGCATGGCGTGTTCACCGAAAGGGAAGGGTTGCTTACCAATGATTTCTTCGTCAACCTCACGGACATGAAATACGTTTGGAAACTGGTCTCTGACAACCTGTACCATATCGTTGACAGACAGAGCGGTAAAGTCATGTGGACCGCTACCCGGGTCGACCTCGTTTTTGGATCCAACTCGGTATTGCGATCCTATGCGGAATTCTATGCTCAGGATGACAACCAGGAGAAGTTTGTGAAAGACTTCGTGAAGGCATGGGTTAAGGTGATGAACGCTGACCGGTTTGATCTGATCGTATAAGGTATCCTCAATAAAACCCACCGATGAGAGTTTTTTGTAACATCATTATTGTTGTTTTGTTACCGGTAATGATTTGCGCGCAGGAACCGGAACCCGTCCGGACTTTTACGAATCCGCGCAATTTCATCTCCTTAAGCCCTGTCAGGGTGGTTTTTTTCGACCAGGCCGGGTTGAGTTATGAGTACCGGTATGGATTCCTTGGTTTAGGGCTGGCTGCGGGATACAAATATGCCAGCGGCAGGAACTACACCAGGCTTTTCATCGCAACATCCAACAATAACGGAGCCTATGAGTTTTACACCGGGTTTTATGCCATGCCCCAGGTGAACCTCTACTTCAACCGCCCAAAACCGAAGAAAATCAATATACTGGGTTACCTTTCGCTCAAGGGGAATTACAAATACCTACATGTTGACTCAACAGAGTTTCACGTCTGGAACAACAATGTTTCAGAGGACAACTTTGTATATCGAAGGCAGATTGACGAGGTCAACATCATAGGTGCGACCGGCAACCTCGGATTGAAACTGACCATCAACCACTTTTTTATCGACTACAATTTTGGTGTCGGGTGGATCTATCACGATCACAAAATGCTGGTCGCCGGGTTAAAGACAGCTTACGCCGGGGTATTCCCCCCGGGTCCCGGCTACCCCTTCAGGGACGATCACACATTCTCCTCCCCCACCGTGAATTTCTGCCTCAGCATCGGTTACTGCTTCTGAAACTGGCCTATTTGAACATTTATCAGGAAAATTATTCATATAACCAGACATTATGTTATCATTACCCTCTATGATTCGTTTGAAAATTTTCAATGTCCTTCTGTTGGTGTTTCTGTTCAATGTCACTTATGCTGACATGCGGCACATCCGGTATGAACAGATCCCCGGATACGAAGCCCAACAGGAATGTTACGATTTCTTCAAACTTAACCTCACCTACTGCGAGTACTGGGTGCCGCAATGGAATTTTGAGACAGACAAGGATTCACTGATCAAAAAGCTTCAGCACTGCTACAACGCTTTTTCGGCTTTTCCGGAGGGGAACCTGGAGGCACAGCTGCTGCTGGGGGACCTCTCTCATTGCCTGTATAACCTGGAGGTGAGCGAATACTACAGAGTAGCAGAGATGCACTACCTCAAGGCAATGTCGCTTGTACCGGGCGATTACCGCACCTGGTGGTTTTACGGGATGATGTGCGCCAATGCCAACCAGCTGGAGAAATCGATGCTGCACTTTGCTCAGGCACGGAAGCTCCTCCCGGAGGATGTTCCGGCAGGTTTCTGGGAAGATTTCGCTTATGCCGCGGCCATGGCGAACATGCCATCGCACTCGATCTTTGCGATGGATAAGGCGAGGGCGATCCTTGGGAAGCCCTCCTTCATGGAAAATCAGCTCGGAGAAATGATGCGGGAGCGTATTGAACCAATGAACCGCGATTCCATTTACCGCTACCAGGATATCTGGGTTGGAATAAGCGGAGAGGAGATGAGCACATTCATTTCGAGGGCACTGGGCACCAGCATCAGGATGGAATCTGACTGGAATCTGATGCTTTACGATTACAAGAACCGGCAAAGTGTGATGACCATGGTGCCGGATGCCTTGTTTAATGCGAAAGGGAAAGAGATCACCTACACGATTGGAGTGCTGTTCAAGGTTCCGCAGTCTTTTGAGACCCTTGATGGATATGTAGGGCAGTTTTCAGCGAGATACAAGGACCGGCAACGTATTCCGTTTTCAGACAAGTATCCGGGTATCATTGCCTTTGAGATCAGAGACAAGAAGATGTACAAAAAGATGGGTGGCGGCCATATGTACATCGTTGGCGTTGAGCGAAAAAGCCCTCCCCGGACGAAGAGATCAAGGCGGCGGTGACCGGCCGCCGCCCCTATCGCCAATGGCTGCGGGAGAACCAATCGACTTTGGAGATGCTGGCGCCGGCGCCCGAAAACGCGTCCGAACCGGCCATGGGGCTGCGGCGCCGTCAGCATCTGTTCGGCTACACCCAGGAGGACCTCAAGCTGATCCTGCCGCCCATGATCAATGAAGCCAAGGAGCCGACCGGCTCCATGGGCGACGACATTCCGCCGGCCATCCTGTCGCGGCGGCCGCGACTGCTCTACGACTACTTCCGGCAACTGTTTGCACAGGTGACCAATCCACCCCTGGACGCCATCCGCGAAGAGCTGGTCACCTCGCTGAACACCTACCTGGGCAGTGAACAGAACCTGCTCGACGAGTCGCCCGAAC
>JAWOGX010000011.1:0-5847 GCA_046496455.1 Bacteroidales bacterium
GCTTCCACCTTTTCGGGGGTCCTGTGCGCTGACAGGGCATTGATTTCAAACGGGATCTCAAACTCATCGAGGATGAGCGCTGCCTTCGACATCACCTCGAGATCGGAGGTGCTCCCCATAATGATAATGACTTTTGGATTCATGGTATGTTTGTTAAAAAATGCTTTCTGAGGGCAAAGATAGTAAAATGAGTTGAGAGTCGAGAGTTGAGAGTCGAGAGTTGAGAGTCGGGAGTTGAGAGTCGGGAGTTGAGAGTCGGGAGTTGAGAGTCGGGAGATGGGTTATGAGACTTTTTTTATGAATCGTAAGGTTATTTGGGGAATCTTGGTACATTTGAAAACCATAACCACATGCCAATGGAACCGATTATTGTTCACGAAAAAAAATTCGTACCATTTCTGACTTCGGATGTACTCCAGCACCGGATCAGGGTGATGGCTGCAGAGATCAGCCGGGATCTGGCAGGAAAGGAACCGCTGTTGCTTTCTGTCCTGAACGGATCATTTATGTTCGCCTCCGACCTGATGAAGTCGATGACGATACCCCTGGAGATCTCGTTTGTCAAGATGGCATCCTATCACGGTACCCGAAGCAGTGGTGCAGTGCGGTGCCTGATCGGGCTGGATGAAAAGATCTCCGACAGGCATATTGTCATCGTTGAAGATATCATTGATACAGGGGTTACCATGGCGCATCTTCTAAGCGACCTGCAGGAATTTCATCCTGCATCAATCAAAATAGCTGCTCTTTTGTTTAAACCTGAAGCATTTTCGGGTACGTTTGAGATTGACTACTGTGGATTTTCGATCCCAAACAACTTTGTGGTGGGTTACGGACTTGACTATGACGGCCACGGCAGAAATTACCCGGACATCTACACACTGGAAACAAAAACCTGAAGATATGCTGAATATTGCGCTTTTCGGACCGCCGGGTGCGGGTAAAGGGACACAGTCGAAGCTGCTGCTTGAGAAATACAACCTGACATATATTGCCACCGGTGACATGCTCAGGACTGAAATTACCGAGGGGAGTGACCTGGGTAAGCTGGCCAAGTCGGTCATTGATCGCGGTCAGTTGGTTTCCGATGAGATCATCGTGCAGATGATTGAGAAGAAAATTCAGACCAATCCCGATTCAAAAGGGTTCCTTTTTGATGGGTTTCCCCGGACGGTTGTACAGGCATACATCCTGGAGGGGCTCCTGCTGAAGATGAACAGCAGTCTGAGTACGGTGCTGAGCCTTGAGGTGGAAGAGGAGGAACTGGTCAGAAGGTTGGTGGAGCGGGGCAAGACCTCGGGCCGGTCGGATGACACCCCGGAGGTGATCCAGCTCCGCTTGCAGGAGTACAGGGAAAAGACGGCACCGGTTGCTGAATATTACAGGGATCTGGGCATTTTTATCCCAATTCCTGGTCTGGGCCCCATTGAGGAGATCGAGCAGCGTTTGGATGAAGCCATCGTGGCTTCCCTGAAGAACACCTGGCTGAATGTGGTGCTGGCAGGCCCTCCGGGCGCCGGGAAAGGGACCCAGTCGGCAAAACTGGCAGAGAAATTCAACCTCGTCCACATTGCCACCGGGGATATGCTCCGAAAGGCATTGGCTGAAGGGAATGAGCTTGGCCTCCAGGCAAAACCTTACATGGACCGGGGTGAGGTGGTCCCTGATGAAATTGTGATCAGGCTGATTGAGAAACAGATCATGCACAACCAGCATGCACGCGGTTTCCTTTTCGACGGATTCCCGATCAATATTGTGCAGGCATATATCCTTGACGGACTCCTGAAAAAGATGGGATCCTCCCTCGCCTGTATGATCAACCTTCAGGTTCCGACCCTGGAGAGTATCAACCGGCTCCTGGAAAGGGGCAAGACCACGGCCGCCCGATCCTATGACGCGAATGCGGAAATCATCATCAAAAGGCTGATGGAATACGAGCATCAGATTAAAAAAGTGGATGACTATTATGTCTCCCAGGAGAAATTTGTGATGATCGATGGCACCGGAAGCATTGAGGATATCAACGCACAACTCAGCCAGAAGATTGAGGAGGCGTTCAAGGGGGTACGGTGATCATAAAGGATGAACGATTATTTTAGTTGAGAAAAAACCATGCAGTATTGCATGGACGAACTTCCCATTTTATTGCATCCTTCCGGAATATTCCTATCTTTGCCACAAACCGTAGCCATTTTCGGGTATGTTTAACATCATCCTGTTTGGGCCGCCGGGAGCGGGAAAAGGGACTCAGTCGGGCAAAATTGCCAGGGACTTCCATTTTGTGCACCTTTCCACCGGGCAGATCCTCCGTACGCTGGTGGAACAGCAGACAGCCATAGGGCAGCTCATCAAAAAGTTCATCGACCGCGGCTACCTGGTACCGGATGACATAGTGCTGCGGGAGCTGTTCCGCGAAGCGCAGCGGCATCATCACCGTCCGGGGCTTATTTTTGATGGCTTCCCAAGAACAGTGTACCAGGCAGAGAAACTGGATCAGATGCTGGAGAAAAAGGGGATGCCCATCTCGATGGTGATCAGCCTTGAAGTGGAGCAGCATGAATTGTACAGGAGGATTATGGGCAGGTCTGTGGATTCGGGACGTTCTGATGATGTGGAGGAGGTGATCCGGCAGCGTTTCAGAACCTACGAGGAGGAGACCCTGCCATTAAGGGAATATTTTCTTGAAAGCGGCCGCCTGGTGCATATCTCCGGGATGGCGCCGGCAGATGAGGTTTATGGTGAGATCAAAGATCAGATCAATCAAAGAATTAAAGGGAAGAGGGCAGGGGTACAACATGAGCAACGGGAGCAGTAATTTTGTGGACTATATACGTGTTGAATGTCGCTCTGGCAAAGGGGGAGCGGGTTCAGTGCACCTTTACAGAAGCAGGAGCAACCCCAAGGGAGGTCCTGACGGGGGTGACGGAGGCCGCGGAGGCCATATCATCCTCCGGGGGAACCGAAACCTGTGGACCATGCTCCATCTGCGCTATACGAAGCACATCATCGCCGGCAACGGTGTGAATGGTGCCAAGAACCGGATGACAGGCGCCGACGGCAAGGATGCTGTGATAGAGGTGCCGCTGGGCACCATTGCAAAGGATGACGAAACGGGTGAGTTCGAGTGTGAGATTACAGAGCATGGGCAGGAGGTGATTCTGCTTCCGGGCGGAAGGGGCGGACTTGGCAACGACCATTTCAAGAGTGCCACCAACCAGACCCCGCGCTATGCCCAACCCGGAGAGCCTGGAATTGAAGCGTGGAAAGTGCTGGAGCTGAAGGTGCTTGCCGATGTCGGACTGGTTGGGTTCCCCAATGCAGGGAAATCAACCCTGCTGAGTGTGATCAGTGCTGCCAAACCCGCCATCGCCGATTACCCCTTTACCACCCTCAGGCCCAACCTCGGTATGGTGAGCTACCGCGATGACAGATCTTTCGTGGTTGCCGACATCCCTGGTATCATCGAAGGGGCACATGAAGGGAAAGGGCTTGGGCTCAGGTTCCTGCGCCATATCGAGCGCAACGCGGTACTTCTTTTCATGATACCTGCAGATGAAGACAACATCCGCAGACAATATGAAATCCTCCTGAATGAGCTTAAAGAGTACAACCCGGAGCTGCTTGACAAGAGAAGGCTTCTTGCCATCACCAAAAGCGACATCCTGGATGCCGAGCTGAAAGCCGGTATCGCGAAGGAGCTGCCGGAGGTGCCATCCCTCTTTATCTCTTCCGTGTCACGTTCCGGACTGACCGAACTCAAGGACCTCCTCTGGCAGGCTCTCAATGCGGAGGTGTGGCCATGATCGAGTGGTTAAACCACCTGGACACTGCACTGTTCCTGTTTCTCAACAGTTTTCACCATCCTGTGGCTGACTCCGTTATGGTGGTTATCTCTGCGAAGGGTACCTGGGTGCCGCTGTACCTGGCCATCCTGATCCTGTTGATCCATCGTTTCAGGCGCCGTGCATGGATACCTGTTGTGGCCGCCCTGGTGCTGTTTGCCCTGACCGACCTTGCATCGGTCCATCTGCTGAAAAATACCGTAATGCGTCTGAGGCCCTGCCACGAACCGCTGCTGCAGGGGCTGGTGCATACCGTGAACGGGAAATGTGGCGGGATGTACGGGTTTGTCTCATCCCATGCTGCCAACACCTTCGGTTTCGCTACCCTGATGGCACTGGTATTCAGAAAGAGCATACCGTGGCTTGGCTGGTGCCTGATCGCCTGGGCCGCGGTGGTAAGCTACAGCCGCATCTATCTCGGCGTTCACTACCCTGGCGATATCATCGGAGGCGCAATGCTGGGAGCAATTCCTGGCTGGCTTATATGGAGATTCCTACGGCGTCACTTAATGCCAGGCCAAAAAGCAGGGTGATATGACCTTGCTAAAAACCCGACTCTTTTCCGGTATACGATGAGACTTCAACCCTGTAAACACAAACATCCATCACAGCCGGCATGTTGTATTGAAAATCATCACGCCCGGTATAATGTTTCATGATGATGTTCAGCACGCGCTTCTTCTCCTCCGGATCATCAATAAATACCACTTTCCCGTAGGCAAGTACGCTCCTGAACCTCATGCCGTAGCTGCATGCAACGTTCTCATTCACAAACCTGGTTTCATGGTCTGTGCTGAATGCAATGCATACCTCAGGCCTCTGCTTCAGGATATTTATCTTTTTTCCGCTCCCTGCCGAATGGAGGTAAATCACGCCATCTTCAAATCCAAAATTGAAAGGTAATACGTACGGGAGGTTCTCATCATCCACCATCCCCATATAGCAAACCTGGCAGCTTTTGATGATGTCATAAACCCGCCTGGGATCGTTAAAAGTACTTTTTCTCATCTTATCTGGTTTTTCTTCCGGTTATCTATCATACTTCAAAAGGTAAAAATACAGTTTTTCATGACAAGCTGCGTGGCCGGGATTTACTTCTCACCCCCGCTTCACTGAAAACTTTTCCTTACCTTTGCCGGTTGGATTCCGGGTGTCAAATTTTGCTAAAACACAGAACTATGGCTTTGAGAGATGAATTCGAATCGTCGGGAAACTGGCTGTTTAAACGAAGGAGCTGGATACCCATGTTGCTGTTCATTCCGGCGGTTCTGGTGATCTGGTACGACCCGGGTGAGTGGCTCCCTTTCACCAACATTTACTGGTCCATCGGATGCCTGGTGATCTCATTCCTGGGGCTGGCAATTCGTGCATGGGCCGTCGGTCATGCCCCCAAAGGGACTTCAGGCCGCAATACAAAGCAGGGGCAGATTGCAGAGAAACTCAACACTTCCGGTGTTTACAGCCTGGTGAGGCATCCGCTTTATCTCGGTAATTTCCTGATGTGGATGGGGGTCATCCTCTATACTTCACATACCCTCCTGCTGGTGGTTGCCGTCGCTTTCTTCTGGATCTACTATGAGCGGATCATGTTCGCCGAAGAGGCTTTTATTAAAAGGAAGTTCGGGACCGATTTTACTTCCTGGGCGGCCATAACACCACCGTTCATCCCAAGACTATACGGCTACATCACCCCGGAACTCCCTTTCTCAGTCAGAAATGTACTCAAGAGGGAATACACGGGGTTCGCCCTGACCATCCTTTGTTTTTCGCTCATCAATTTTCTGAAACACTGGTCTTACCATGGGAAACCTTTTCTGGATATGCTATGGCAGATTCTGTTGCCCTTCAGCCTGGTACTCTATTTTACCCTGAGATCATTGAAGAAGCATACTACGGTTTTAAATGTTGAAGGCAGATAGTATAAGGCAAAAGTAAAAAGGCAAAAGTAAAAAGGCAAAAGTGAGCAGATGCAAGGATTTGAAGAGCGGAGCGAAGTCAAATGATT
>JAWOGX010000104.1:0-3319 GCA_046496455.1 Bacteroidales bacterium
TCATGTTGTGGACATTCAATGGGGATCAGGAACGACAGGGATCGTCTCGGTGTATGCTGAATCCGGACAAGGTTGCTACAGTGATACCTCCTCCTCGAATGTATCCGTTCGTTCAACCGGTATGGGAGAATTTGAGGCACATGGATTCTCCATATATCCGGTTCCGGCCCACGATTTTCTGGTAATTGAAACGGACGATCTGAAGCCCTATTCAATATCCCTGAGTTCTGTCAATGGTGCAGTACTTGTTCAGGCCAGTTTTGAAGGATCATCACAGGTCGATCTTTCCATGTTTCCGACGGGTTTTTATATACTGACCATCCAAACAGGGGAATTTACTGCTTCTAAGAAGATTATTTTGGGGAGTGAATAAAGATTAGTCCACTTTCAACGCTGGTCCTACAATTTTCATGTCATGATCCTCGAATGCTGTTTTGATCTGTTCCCTAGTCGGGGGAGAAGACCATGAATCCGTGACTTTAAAAAAATCCTCCATCTTTCCTGCAGGCATGTATGAAACAATCACCTTCCCTGTTTCTGTTAATTGTACAAAAGCATGTTGAACATTCCTTGGCAGAAAAATAGTATCCCCTGATTTCATCTGAAATTGTTCATCTCCAACCTGAAAAAGATATTCCCCTTCTATTATGTAAAAGAACTCATCCTGAAATAGATGTATGTGCAATGGAGGCCCTCCTTTTGGAGTGAAACCATTTTGCTCAAAAACGGCCAAAGCTCCATCGCTGTCTTTTGATGAAATCTTAAGATCCAATACATTTAGGGTTACACCCTTCATTTTATAGTGGATGCCATACCTCGCCTCTCCCGAATTGACCTTAAATCCTTTTTTAGCTGCCTCCTTGATTCGTGTTGCCATCTGGGCAAATGTGGATAATGGAAATAAGGCAAGTGCTGTCAAAATAAAATTCCCCCGTCTCATGGTGCTTTTGTTTTTTTCAGAAGAAAAACAAATGATTGTGGTTTTGGTTTTTAAAATGCGGATGTATTTGATCAGTCAAAAGAGACTTCCTGGTAATCAATAAAGCTACCCTGGCGCGGTTAAAAACACCAGGGTAGCAATTTTTGTATTCTAACGTGACCCAAAGGGATTATTCAGGCAATCCAAATGCAAAATAGAGTTCACCGGGATAGTTCTCATAAACACCCTGTATCAAAACACCCCCTTTCACTTTCTCAAGTGATTTCCGGATATCGTTAACGGTTGTCACATTTTGTTGATTGATCCCGGTAATGATAAACCCTTCAGTAATTCTTGTCTGGTTTTTCAGAAGTCCGTTGTTCAGCTCCTTCACGACGACTCCGCCATCAATCCCAAGTTTTTTGGCAGTCTCACTGTCAAGATCCTCCAGGGTGGCCCCCAGAATATCGAGGATATCCTGCTTCTCCTTTGATGCCAGTTTCTTTTCACCTTTCTGATCGGCAAGCATTACCTGGAAGGTCATTTCTTTTCCAAACCGGTCAACGGTGACCTCCACCTTATCACCGGGCCTGTGCCTTCCAACCTGCTCCATAAGGTCTGAAGACTTCACAACAGGAGTACCATTTATGGCTGTAATCACATCACCGGAAAGGATACCTGCATCTTTTGCTGCACCATTTGTCAACAGGCTATCCACATAGGTTCCTTCACTGGTCTTCAATTTCTCCTCCTTTACAAGATTTCCATCTATATCCCTGATCATTATACCCAGATAGGCCCGCTGAACCATGCCATACTCCACTAAATCCTCAACGACTTTATTGACAATGTTTGAAGGAATGGCAAATCCATACCCGGATCAGATGGGGTTTTGCCAACACCATATATATATGAGATTACAACGGCAGACTGAAGGGTCCCCAGGACGAAGCGGTCACCGTTGGCAGTGGTAATCCTGACAATATTGGCAGCGGATCTCAGCGCATCAAGGGTTGCAATTCTGGAAGCAGCCACCTGAGGGATCGAGCCCGTGAGGGTTACGACCTTGTAACCAGGGGACCCGTCATCGGAATCAAGCTCGTTGGCGACCATCTCCAGGGTATCCTGTGTAAAGGCGACCTGGGTGAATGATTTGCCGGGAGCAAGAGTGATCACGGTAGTCAGCTCATCGAGGTCGTTGACCATTGAGTCAATGTCCCCGGTATTGATGATTTCGAGTATGCGTATCTTCCCGGTGTTGGGAGAAGTGTATTTTTCCATTGTTAAAAAACTGATTAAGATAAGGTTAAATGGGGATGGGACACAATGGGGACAGAATAGGGACACTCCCCCAAAAAAAGTGGGTAAAATAAAGTCAGGATACCTGGTCTTTGATACGGTTGTAGCGTTTACGGAAGGACAGATGGTGTTGTTTTTTCTTACCAGCTGTCATGGCTCTGTACCGGGTATATTTTTTCCGGAGCATTTCGTAGTTGACATTATCGAAAGAAATCCCGAAGGCATAGCAAAAGTCAATGATTGCATCTTTGATTTTTGCGTGTGGGTTGTGCGTAAGGGTGTAGCTTACCTCACGGTAGAATTCAGCCAGGAATATACTTTCAATGGCCGACTGGAAATGACGCATACCGGTATCTGAAACGTAGTTATTGCAACGGATATTCATTTCCGGGTTGTAGGGCAGTTCAATGGTGAGGAGCTTGGTAAGATCATCCTTAAGCGGCTTCCAGCATTCCGGAGTCTTTTCCAGAAGCGGAAAGACGAAGAATCCGGTGATATTCTTTTTGCTGGCGACGACCATGTGTTCTCCATTAGGGGCCTGTTCCCCGTTGATATGCAGGAGGAAATCTTTAAGGTAAGGCTTGATGCGAACGGTGATATAGATTTTCGACATAGGAGGCTATTGATAGTAATGGGGTGAACCTTTAGCTTTAGATGTTTTTAAACTGAGTGGATTTGCCCAGGGACTTCGAGCCAACAGCCTGGATGATGATTTTGCCTTTGACGGAGTCTTCGGCTTTGGCCAATGCTTTTCGTTTGGAGTGAGCTATAACGGTTTCATCCATCAGGATGATTTTCTCTTTGAGCTGTATCTGAATGTTTACCACGAAGATACGTGGCTCAAGGTAATAGCGTTTTAGCTTCTGTGAAAATAGCGATTTAAACGACATGGGACTTGGGTTTATTTGGGTTATTAATAAGTTTGCGGTACTTGCCCCTGATGTCCATCTTGACCCTCCATCAGGTAAAGGTTGGTAATGATGCTAAGGTCGAATACCACAACGACTGATGAAGGGGTAAAGAGTTTGAACTCTTTTGAAGGGTAATCAATGACATCGTGGATGATTGCCGCCTGGTGCCGGAATTGGTGCAGGGTGTGAA
>JAWOGX010000280.1:0-4481 GCA_046496455.1 Bacteroidales bacterium
GATACCAGGTTGTCGGCATGCCAGTCATAATCTCCTCCCGTCCGGTGACAGTTGAAAAAGTAATACCGGTCACCAAAAAAATAAGGTCGGTTCTTTTCAGGTTCTTTAGGGTAGTAATAGTAGTATACAGGCTTGTCGATCATGGTTTCGGAGAAGGAGCAGTTCAGGAAGAAGAACTGCGCTTCATAATGGTGGCGGGCCAGGTTATAACCCGGCACCCCATCGAACGAGCAATTCTCCAAAACCATCTTCTGGTCCTTATTGGTCACAGCAGCATGCCAAATTGCAGCGGTTTTTGAATTCTCATAAAACCTGGAATCACGGATATAACACCAGCCACGAGGACATACGAAATCCACTGCGCCCTCGAACCGGCAGCCTGCATGGTAATACATGCCGTTTTTGTAATTCCAGAGTGATACGGTATCGCCACCGTTGCTGGTTACGTTGCAGTTGATGATCATGGTCCGCGTGCCTGTTCCATAAATAGTAAAGGCATGCGGTCCAACCTCCGGCTGTATATTGCGGATGGTGAGATTTTCCAGGATCACATCATCTGAAGTAATATTGATGACAGCAGCGCCGATGTAATCAGGCTTTTCCTGCCAGCCGGATCGAAGCTGGCTGTATTCAATAATGGTACTGTCTTTGCTTTCGCCAACAATGGTCAGGTAATCCCTGTCGATGAGTATCTTTTCGTTGTACACACCGTTCTTCACATAAATCACATACCGCTGGTAGTTGTACATAGGCAGTGACTGAAGTGCTTCAGTGAGTGATCTGTAATTGCCGGTTCCGTCGGAAGCTACCACCAGATCGGCAAACCGCTGTTGGGCTGTTGCAGCTTGCATACCGGCCAACAACAATGCTGACAGGAATAAAATGAACCTGCTCATGATTTACCCGTAGATTTACCTGTTCAACTCAATGGCCGCAAGGATGAAAGGAGCTACGCCCTTTGAATCGTTATCCACACGCTTCTCATTGATGTAGTATTCATACGAACCGTCTCTGTATGGATTTCCTCCCAATCCGCAACCACCGCATATATTGCGCATAGTAACAATTCCCTTATCGTCCACAGTGATGAGTTCTTTGACAATGCTGTCGAAAGTTTCATTGGCAATATCCAGGTATTTTTTATCGAGATAGCCCTTGTTGGCACCCCGGGCAAACACAAAGGTATACATGGCCGATCCGGAACCTTCGATATAATTGCCTTCGCGGTCGCTCTGATTCAAAACCTGGAACCACAGCCCGGTTTTCGGGTCCCTAACTTTCAGTAAAGCCTCACAGGTATTCCTGAGAATGGCAATAATGGAATCACGTTCCGGATGGTTTTCAGGCAGATAATCAAGCACATCCACAATGGCCATGGTATACCAGCCCATAGCGCGGCTCCAGGGGTATTTCGACCTGCCGGTTTCGGGGTCGCACCATTTTTGCGACCGGCTTTCATCCCAGGCGTGATAAAGGAGGCCTGTATTGCTGTCGCGTGTTTTGCCGTAGATCAGCTCAATCTGCAAGGCAACCACGTCGAACCACTCAGGTGCATTGAATTCCCTGGCGTACTGTGCCAGAAAAGGCGAGGCCATATAAATGCCATCGAGCCACATTTGCCAGGGATAGATTTTCTTATGCCAGTAACCGCCTGCCTTGGTTTTTGGGTGGGTTTTCATCTGGTCAACAAAATGTTCGAGCGTTTGCCGGTAAAGGCTATCGCCTGTCCGTTTGTATAGGGTGATGATGTTCTTGGCCGGGTTAATCCGGTCGAGATTGTATTCTTCGATTTTATAATCGAGTACCGAGCCATCTTGCTGAATGAAGTAATTGATATAGTCCTCCATGTATTTGGAATATTTTGGGTCGATATTCCCCAGCCTGTCGATGACCTGAGCCAAAAAGGCCACATCGTACTGCCATTTGGCATGCCGGTTACCCAGGTAGTAAATCAGACTGTCATTTTGTAACATAACTGAGTTGGCCATGCGAATGGACCATTTTTCATCAGACATGGTTGTCGGCCTGTCCTTCACAGTTTGTTTGCATCCCATAACCATCAGGGGCAGCAGAATCAAGTACATTTTTAACATGGCACAGATATTTTTGTTAAACAAATTACTCTTTCATCCGGTTGAATTCAGCCTTAAAATTAGCACCTTTTCCCGAAGAAAGCCGGGCTGTTCCGGGCAGATTGTTGCTCATGAAAACAACATCACTGCATTTTTCATCTTCCTGCATGAACAAGGGAATGTTTTCGGGCTGGTCACAATTGGTAACCCTGAAATAACTGCAATTAGTAAGCTTTAGAAGCGGTTTTTCAAACGAAGGGGCTTTTAATTGCATCCGGTCGTAGCTGATTCTTTTTGAATCTTTTGCCTCAAAAGGAATCCCTTCTTCACATTGCAGTCTGATATCGTGAAAATCAATGTCGGATGCATTTTCAACGAGGATGCCCTTTTTCGAGTGGATTTGCATATCACTGAAGGTTACCTGTTCCACTTCCCGTTCCGATAGACCGTATATGGCAATGGCCCTGTTGGCGTTTCTCATCACAATACCCGACAGATGCACGTTCCGCACCATCGGGGTTCGCTCCGTAACTGGTTCAGACTCGGTAGGCTGGTAGCGCATGGTGATGATCACACCTTCCTTAACCATATCGTACATAACAATGTTGGAAACCCTGATATCTTCAACAATGCCTCCCCTGCCCCGCATGGTTTTTATCCGGATGCCCACATCGGTTCCTTCGAAAACACAATTGGAAATGGCTACTCTTTTTACATTTCCGCTCATCTCGCTGCCAATTACAACCCCACCGTGGCCTTTCAGCATAGTGCAATTTGTTATGGTAAGATTTTCAGTAGGTTTACCGGCGTCACGGCCATCATCGTCACGGCCTGATTTGATCACGATACAATCATCGCCAACATTCAAATGGCAGTTTGCAATGCGCACGTTGGTGCATGATGAAAGGTCTATCCCGTCGGTATTGGGTGAATAATCCGGATTCTCGATGGTGATGCCTTCGATTACCACATTATCGCTGAATGTAGGCATGATGGTCCAGAAGGGCGGATTGGAAAAACTGACTCCTTCTATCAGCACATTTTTGCACTCATAGGTAGTGAGCATGGGTGGTCTGAGGAAGGCATTTTTATCGGCAATGTATTTGTTTCGGGCAAGCAGCTCTGCATTTTCTTCCCTGAATATCTTTTGCCATTTGCTATCAGCAGGTTCACCGGTTTTCGATTGGTTCCAAAAGTCCCACCATCTTTTCCCCTGGCCTTCAATATGTCCGTCGCCTCTGATGGCAATATTTTCACATTGGTAGGCATATATCTGCGAGGCGAAGGTTTTCACCCTGACATCTTCCCACCGGCTTTGAACCATGGGCAGGTAATCGTTGAAATCATCGGAGAATTTCAATACAGCACCCGCATCGAGGTACAGCGTAATGTTGCTTTTCATGAAAAGCGGACCTGTAAACCAGGTTCCGGCCGGAAAATAAATGGTGCCTCCTCCGGCGGCTGCCACACTGTCGATCAGGTGGTTGAATATTCCAGTAGCTGCGATTGTGCCGGATGGATCAGCTCCGTGTTCCCTGACATTGGTCCAGGTGCTTTGCGAAAAAGACAGGCTGGAAATAATCAGGCTCATGAGTACTATAAAACCTAATCTCATATCAAACAATTTATTGAGTACTAAAATTAAATAAATAATTTCATATCATCATAGTAGGATACAGCGCGAAAGGAATAACCGGCTGATGGAAACAAGCTGTTTTTAGCAACTTATAGACTGACAGTGAATTTATTCAACTGTTTTTCCTTAAATAAGAATTATTTACTTAATTTTAAGATGACCTGTTTCAATTACTAACCAAAATCAACCATCATGGAGAGCTTAGTCGCAATTATCATTCAACTTGTCAGTGGCGCCCTGGGCGGAAATGCTGCAGGAGCCCTGATGAAAAAGTTATCATTGGGAACTGTTCTGAATTCAATATTGGGCATTGTCGGCGGTGGTTTAGGTGGACAACTGCTGAGCGCACTTGGTGTGGGTACAACAACCGGAGGCGTTGACGTGGCAAGCATTATAGGAAGCATTGCCGGCGGGGGAGCAGGTGGAGGAGTATTGATAGCAATAATAGGACTGATCAAAAACGCTCTGGGTAAAAAGAGCTGACGTTAAGTATTTTAAATTGCCGCACAATGCCCCTTTTCCGGGAGTCATTGTGCGGTTTTCTATTCTTTCACAACCACTACAAATTCCATGGGAACACTGACCATTTGTGACATTTCTTCACCGGCTTCGAGCATGTCGTGGTCGTCCTCATCATAATACCAGTAGATTTTCAGATTGCAGCCTTTTTTAGCGTAATCAGCCGAGAGTATAGAAGATGCGCGCGATGCTGCGCGCCACGACGACGAGCTCGTGGCCGCGGATGGCGCTCGCCGCCTGCTCGCGGCTGGAGC
>JAWOGX010000172.1:0-3810 GCA_046496455.1 Bacteroidales bacterium
CTCATCTTCACCAGGATCGGGGAGGGGGGACTTGGCGGGAAAGCCAGGGGATTGGCATTCGTGGATTCCCTGCTGAAGCGCCACAGCCTGCTTGAGAAATACCCGGATACCATCATTACCATCCCCAGGACAGTGGTACTGAGTACAGATGTTTTTGATGATTTTATGGAGGACAACAACCTCCATTATATTGCCTTGTCGGACAAGAGTGATGAGGAGATCATGAATGCTTTTGTAGAGGCGAGATTGCCGTTCAGGATCCATGAAGATCTTCTCGCCTTTATAAATGTGGTAAAGAATCCGATCGCCATTCGCTCATCGAGTTTGCTTGAGGATTCACATTATCAGCCGTTTGCAGGGATTTATAACACATTTATGATCCCCAAGATAGAGAATAATGAAAGGTTGATGATTGAGATGCTGAGCCATGCCATTAAATGTGTGTATGCTTCTGTGTTCTTCAAGGATTCAAAGAGCTACATGGAAGCCACACGCAATGTGATTGACCAGGAGAAAATGGCCATTGTACTGCAGGAGGTTACAGGCAGGCAATATGGGGACAGGTTTTATCCGACCATTTCGGGAGTAGCACGAAGCATCAACTTTTATCCTATTGCCCCTGAAAAGGCTGATGAGGGAATAGTAGACATTGCACTTGGCCTTGGTAAGTATATTGTAGATGGCGGTGTTACCCTGAGATTTTCTCCTGCCCATCCCGAGCGGATCATCCAATTGGCGTCGCCCAAAAGTGCGTTGAGGGAAACGCAGAAACATTTCTTTGCACTGGATCTTAAGGCAGCCAGTTTCAAGCCCAGTACCAACGATGCCATCAACCTGCTCAAATTGCCGGTTGCTGATGCTGAACCCGACGGAACACTGAAATACGCTGCATCAACCTATGATATGCAATACAATACCCTTGCTGAGGGGACCTATCGCAAAGGCAAGAAAGTGATAACTTTTGCCAATATCCTCAAGCACAAACAGTTTCCTTTGGCGGAGATACTCCGGGAATTGCTGGCTACCGGTTCAAAGGCGATGAATAAACCCATTGAGATCGAGTTTGCGGTTAATCTCGATGTGCCCAAGGGGCAGCCTAAAGTTTTCAGTTTCCTCCAGATACGCCCCATTGTGGAGCAGAAGGATGCTTCAAGGATTGATCTGGAGAACCTCGACACGAATCAGTTGATCCTGTTATCGGAATCTGCACTTGGCAATGGCGAAATCAAAGGCTTGCGGGATATCCTGTATGTGAAGCCAGACGCTTTTAATCCTGCCAATACCAAGGATATCGCCGTAAAGGTGGGAGAACTGAACCAGCAATTCCTCGATCAGCATATTAATTATATCCTGATTGGGCCTGGCAGGTGGGGCTCCACTGATCCGTGGCTGGGTATTCCGGTGAAATGGCCGCAAATTTCGGCAGCACGTCTCATTGTCGAATCGGGTCTTGACCATTACCGCATCGACCCCAGCCAGGGTACTCATTTCTTTCAGAACCTGACTTCGTTTCATGTTGGCTATTTTACCATCAATGCTTACATCAATGAAGGTTATTATGATGTAGCCTATCTGAATGCTTTGCCAGCAATCTACGAAGATGAGCAACTCCGGCATGTCAGGCTGGATGAGGATGCCATCATTCGGATTGATGGCCGGAAACACAGGGGTGCATTGTTCAAACCGGGATCATCCGGCAATTGAGATGGTGCGGATAAGGTCGGGCTTTAGCAGTTCAATGCCGTCTTTTGTTGTCCTGATGATATTGTCATTCTTGAGTTCTGAAAGTATGCGCACAGCACTTTCTGTTGACATTCCGGCAAGTTCTGCAATATCTTTTCTGCTGATGACTGAAGGGATATGATTCCTGTGAAACACCTCACCGGTCAGATACAACAGCACATCAGCGATCCGACCCGGTGCCTGTTTGTTGGCAACGCAGTGGAGGCGGGTGAAAAGGTGCCCGGTGAAGAGGCAATAATAGGAGATCAGGTAATCATTCAGTTGCCGGTTGCCCGACAGGGTTCTCAGGAACTCTTCCTTATCGATGAGGTAAAGGGTGCAGGGCGTTATCGCCGAAACGGAAAACCTGTAGCAATCAGCCTCCTTGATTGATGTAAGGCCAATGAAATCAAAAGGTTGAATGATCTTGAAGTTGAGTCCTTTCTCCTGGTAACCTTCCAGGTAGGCTTTGGCTAATCCGTCAGAAAGGATCATGATGTAGGCATTCAGCGCGCCCTGTTTACATATGGTTTCCCCTCGCCTGAAATCAATCCTGACCCTGGTCATACGAACCGATTCTTCTTCCGAAAGGCCAATTTTTTTGAGCCAGTCCTGTACCGTCGGCACAGGTTCAATCCCCTTACCGGTATCCGCGTCACTTTGCTGCTGGTTGAAGGCTTCTTTCAGCCTCTTGAGAAGGATGAAGCCACTCAGCTTTTCTGCAATGGTGTTCAGTAGCTTCTGTTCATCCGGAAGAAAAATCCCCTTTTCATTGGTGACAGGCTTGGTGTAATAGACCTGGATTTCACCAACGAGGACATCCTCAACCATAATGCTGGAGCTTTGTTTCAGCTTGGTGCGCTTGAAGGGGGTGGTTTCGTAAATCTGGTCGTTATAGAGGATGCAAACACGGCAGATGTCAGAATACCGCCAGGCTTCCGGCAGGATGCTGACCACTTCGTAAAAGACCTTTTCAAGGTCCACGTTATAATCGCGAAGAATGTCATTGACCTGGTAGATACAATTCAACTCCTTGCGCCGTTCAGTCAGGCTCTCCAGCAGATGGGTGATCTTTTCCGATTCCTTTTCCTGTCGCATCATTCAGATAGGTCTGATATCCGCGTCAAATGTAGTGATTTCTTTGAAGGGATAAAATGAAGGAGAAATTTTATTGATGATGCTCAATCCATCCGTTGATAATTATCAACCCAAATACAGGTTAATTCAGAAATAAACGGTGTGTGCCGATTCGCCCCGAAGGCCTATTTTTGCAGCATCAAACTTTGTCATTATAATCGTAAACCTTAAAAAACTATTGCGATGAATGTAGAGAAAATCATGAATGACCTTGAGAAGAAGAATCCGGGCGAAGTGGAGTATCTTCAGGCTGTTCACGAAGTATTGGAGTCTATCGAGGATATCGTAAACGAAAACCCTCAATTTGAAACTGCCGGGATTATTGAGCGCATCATTGAGCCTGACAGAGTATTGATATTCAAAGTGCCCTGGGTGACCGACAAGAGCGAAGTACGTGTTAACCGTGGTTACCGTGTACAGTTCAACAACGCAATTGGCCCATACAAAGGTGGTCTCCGTTTTCACCCGAGTGTAAACCTCAGTATTCTGAAGTTCCTGGGATTCGAGCAGATTTTCAAAAACAGCCTCACTACACTCCCGATGGGTGGTGCTAAGGGTGGCTCTGATTTCGACCCCAAAGGAAAATCAGATCACGAAATCATGCGTTTCTGCCAGTCGTTCATGCTTGAGCTCTGGAAACTGATCGGCCCTGAAACCGACGTTCCTGCCGGTGATATTGGTGTTGGCGGGAAAGAGATCGGTTATATGTTCGGAATGTACAAAAAACTTACCCGCGAGCATGTTGGTGTTCTCACCGGGAAAGGGCGCAATTGGGGTGGTTCCCTCATCCGTCCCGAAGCCACTGGTTTCGGTAATGTGTATTTTGCACAGGAAATGCTGAAAACCCGCGGTGAATCTTTCGCAGGGAAGACCGTGGCTATCTCTGGTTTTGGTAATGTAGCATGGGGAGCAGCCCAGAAAGCAACGGAACTCGTCGGTAAGGTGGTCACC
>JAWOGX010000173.1:0-4015 GCA_046496455.1 Bacteroidales bacterium
GCTTACGGCATTCATATATGGTCTTGCACATAGGTTTTTCAACATAAACATGCTTCTTCTGCCTCATGAATGCCGCTGCAATGGGTGCATAACCGATATCAACTCAAAGACTGGGAAAGGCCTTGGAAAAGTTCGGCCAGAAAAGCAATACAAGCCAAAGAGGTCCTCTTGCCAAACTGGATTACAACGACCGCCTGATGGTTATGCATCGTAACTCGGTCAATTTTATCAAGATAAGTTCCATCAATGTCATTACGGCATCGAGGGACTACAGCTACATCCACACCCTGGAAGGCAGGGAATACCTGACCGCAACCTTGATTGGGCAGTGGGAATCGCGCTTGCCTGAATCCAACTTTTGCAGGATTCACCGATCCTCAATAATCAATTTTGAACATATCGTAAAGATAACTCGTCAGATAACCGGGACCGGCCTGGTTTTCATCCAGGGAATTGATCATTCGTTTGAGATTTCCAGAAATTATTTCAGGCGGATGAAAGAAAGATACAGTGTATGAAGTGCCCTCTTGAAAGGTGAGCTCAGCTTTATAGCATATGATAATCTATTGTTGTATCAGTCAGCGAAAAGCAAAGAAAAAAGACCCAAACAAACTCAAATAATCATTAAATCTTAATGAAATGAAACGCTTCATTTTTCTAATCATGACAAGCCTCCTTCCCGGTTTGAGTTGCTATTCCGACATACAGTTGAAAGAGCACATGGTGCGACAGAATGTGGGTGGCGCCTGCGCGATCACGGCAGCCGATTTTGATCTGGATGGTGATGTTGACCTCGCACTCACCGTTTCGGGTGCCGGCTCCTTGATCTGGATGCAGAATGATGGCCATCAGAACTTTACCGAAATCTCCATCAAGGAAGGCTTTACGGGTGCCAGGTCAATCTACGGGGTTGACTTGGACCTTGACGGGGATACCGATCTGGTTGCTACGGCATTTGGTTTGAATAAATTCGCATGGTTTGAGAATGATGGTCATGGCGTATTTACTGAAAGACCGGTTGCGGAAAACTGGACCGGTGCAAGTTGGGTGATCGCGGGAGATGTTGATCTTGACGGTGATATCGATATTGTCGGAGTGGCCTGTGACATGAATCAAATCGGCTGGTTTGAGAACGATGGCCAGAATAATTTCACGGAACATATCATAAAAGCCGGATGGACCAAGGTGAACGGCTGCACCCTCAGTGATTTTGACCAGGATGGTGACATGGACATCATTGCCACCGCCAAGTCAGGGGATATCATCATTTTTCAAAACGGTGGACAATCCTCTTTTACCGAGATTCCGGTCTGCATCAACTGGGGTTCGCCAAACTCCGTCAGGGCGGGTGACCTGGACGGTGATCAGGATATTGATCTCGTGGCAACCTCCTGCAACAATGGAAATGAAGTAGCATGGTTCGAGAATTTGGGAGATTGCCGTTTTGTACGCCATAAGATGAAAGACAAGTACAATGGAGCCCGTCAGTGTGAGATTACGGACATTGACCAGGATGGGGACCTGGATATCCTCTCGATTGCATGGATTTCAAGCGTGGTTACCCTTTTTGAGAACAGGGGCTCCGGTCGTTTCAGGGAATATGAATTTTGCAGCGACGCCTATGATATGCTTAAGCTATATATAGCTGATATAGACGGGGATTCAGACCTGGATATTGCAGGTGCCTGTTTCGGCGATGGCCAAATCCGCTGGTGGGAGAATGTTGATGAATTCATGGTTGCGGGTGTCAGCAGCGAAAACCGCTCAGGTCATTACCCTCTGGAAGTGTCCTTTCTGGACAACTCATCGGCCAGGCCCGGCATTACCTCCTGGGAGTGGGATTTTGACGGGGATGGAATCGTGGATTCCTTCGAGGAAAATCCGGTTCATGTTTTTAACAATCCGGGTTATTATCCTGTTAATCTGACTGTTAGTAACAAAAACACCAGTCAGTCAATAAATATTGAGGATTTTATCCGGGTATTTGATGGAAATAGTGCCCTGGAGTTTGATAACCCCAGCGGCTTTCTGGATGTATCTCCAATCAAACAAACCAGCCTGGCTGAAGAGTTTTCGTTTGAATGTTGGGTTAAGCCGCTTGGCTTTGGAGAATCCAATTCTGGCCACATCTGGCAAAAAGACCGGATCAAGCTGTTTGTTTACCAATCAGGGATCCTGCTTCCGAATGAGGCGTGCTTCACCCTGTTTATGACACACGCCGACGGAACCATCAGCAAGGTCTGCAGTCCGTCAAACTCGGTTACAATTGGCGAATGGCAGCATTTGTCGGTCACGTATGATGCTGCGGAATCCCTTGCAACCATTTACAAAAACGGGGTCAGGCAGGAGTTGACCGTGGTAACCGAGCCGTCCGGGGCTTTGAATGACCCGGGCGAAAAGAGCATGGTAATCGGCAATGTCGATCGTCGCAACAGGGCCTTCAAAGGGATTATTGATGAGGTCCGTATCTGGAACAGGTGCTTGAGTCAAACTGAGGTTGAGTCCAATACATACCGAATCCCGGTGGGTGACGAACCGGGACTGATTGGATCTTTTAGGCTGGATGAGGGCACTGGTGAGACGCTCTATGATCCCACCGGCAAAAACAGCGTGGCCATGTTTTCGGTGAGATGGGCGCAGGGGAAAGACATGAACACCTCCGGCAAATCCTCCCGCAATCTTCTCCCATCATTGAGTGTCACTGCATATCCAAACCCTTCCCGTGGAGAGTGCTTTTTGAGAATCTGCGGAGCTTACAGCGACGATTTGAGCGTTGAGGTAGTGGATATCAATGGCCGCATTTGTTATTCCAGCATATTTCATGAGACAAAATCTTCAGATGGGGAGATTAACATCCAGCTGCAATGGAACAGCCAGGATGGGGTCCATCTGTCACCGGGACTATTTTTTGTGAGGGTTAGGACAAAAGATGAGCTGATTATTGAGAAAGTTCTGGTTAACTGACCGGTTACCGCAGTATCCAGGGCTTGATGGATGGATCTTCCCGGTAGATCTGGTTGACCCGCTGCTGGGCCTCACCCAGCGTTTCAAAGCTGCCTATGGTGATGCGATGAAAGCCTGAGGGCGTGACGGTGATCGCAGCCGGATAGCCTTTGCCGGTCAGCTCCTCCGCGTACCGGCTGGCGTTGGTTTCGCTCCTGAAAAGTCCGGCAACCAGTGGGTACCGTGCCGTCTGTACGGCAACCGGGGCGGGAGTTTCCACGATTTCAACGCCTTCTTCGACAGCCGGTTCCAACTCGCCTATCGGATAGACGATCTCCCTGGAGCTTTCCCGGATCTGTGCCTCGGGATATTCGAGGATGAACAGGGAGGGGTCGGGGCCGAGGGCGGCCTTCTCGTGGCTCACCCGCCGCGTCAGTTCAGGATTATTGGGCAGCGGGGCCAGCAGGAAGAGGAGGGGTACGGCAATGAACACTCTTCTCAGCGGCCTGCCCTCGTGAAGGACCGGCTGCTTGTGAAGCGGCTCCTCCATCGCCTGCGACCGGGAGATCCGGCCAGCAGGGCCCGGAACGGAGAGCCTGACCGGAGACCTGGGCACGAGCTGATGGACGTGCACCGGAGGCAGCCCGTAAGAATCGAGGTTCAGGTTGGCTCCCGGCTCCAGCCGGAAGAGCACCCCGCCAACCTCATCCGCATAAAAATACCCGATACCCTCCAGTACAACCTTTTCCCCCGCCATCGTCCGGTGCCTCAACTCACCGACAAAATCATCCAGCAACTGCCTGGCGCGGGAGAGGTTGGTCCCGCACTCACGGGCAACCCGCTGCTGCAGCTTGCCATCGTTGTGCTGGAGTGCCACGTCGAACAGGATCTCCCTGACCGGCGGCATCACGGTGCC
This sequence comes from Bacteroidales bacterium, assembly GCA_046496455.1. GTDB lineage: Bacteria > Bacteroidota > Bacteroidia > Bacteroidales > SKPS01 > SKPS01. The sequence continues at coordinate 3,860 of JAWOGX010000173.1, forward strand.
AGTCTCCTGGACCAGCCTGGCCGGATAGTGGCGGGAGGTGAAGCCACCCAGTCCGGGGATGATCGTATCATCCTCCAGATAAAGATGTTGGCGGATCAAAGGCAATAATTCCATCGGGTTTCGGTTGATAAACAAATATAATCAGATTATCGGGTG
>JAWOGX010000239.1:0-9424 GCA_046496455.1 Bacteroidales bacterium
ATCGAAGCGGCCGGAGAGAGGGGTTATGATGTGATGTTGCTGGACGGGCCGCTCGACAGTCATTTTGTCAACCTTCTGGAGCAGAAACTGGAAAAGGTCAGGTTCACGCGGGTGGATGGCGATGTGATGGATAAACTCATCAATAAGGAGGATATGATGCCTTCGAAGATGAGTGAGGAGGAGCAGAAGGCGCTGAAAGATCTTATTGAAAGCACCATAGACAACAAGGATTTTATGGTTGCATTTGAAAATCTGAGCCCAGGGGAGATGCCCATGCTGATTACCCGCCCCGAATTTATGAGGCGGATGAAAGAGATGCAGCAGCTGGGTGGCGGCGGGATGCAGACCTTTGGTGCGTTTCCCGATACCTACAACCTGGTGATCAATGCGAATCACCCCTCCGTGGAGCGTCTGAACAATCAGGAAACCCCGGCAGCAGAAAAGGCGATCCTAATCCGCCAGCTTTTCGATCTGGCTTTGCTATCGCAGAACCTGCTGAAAGGGGAGAAACTGACCACTTTTGTGAAGCGCAGCGTTGAGATGATCCGGTAAATTCTTTTGCATATTCTAACAAATATTGGTTTAATTTAGCCGGGAACAACGCTACCCCCACTGGGGAGATGCCACAAATCCATCAGGTATGCTGACAATGATTGCTTTTTTCAACAGGTTGGGCACCGGCGAACTGATTGTCATTGCGCTCATCATCCTCCTTCTGTTTGGCGGGAAAAAGATCCCGGAACTGATGCGCGGGCTTGGCAAAGGGGTCAGGGAGTTTAAAGATGCGTCATCGAAAATGAAGGATGAATTCAGGGAAGGCGAATCAGGGAAAGATGACAGTTCAGCAGGCGAGGAGAAGAAAGAAGAGAAAAAGGCAGACTGAACATTCCGAATACCAGAGCTGCAGTGCGACTTCCTTTCCGACATACCCCTCCGGGGTCAGAAGTATCCATGATGGATCATCTGGAAGCACTCCGCTATGCATTGATGAGAACAGCAGTCGTATTGATGGTGGCGGCAGTGATTGTGTTTCTTTACGGGCAGACTGTTTATGAAGTTGTGATCCTCGGCCCCAGAAACCCCGGTTTTCTTACCAACAGACTTTTCTGTGCGCTGGGCACTCTGCTCGAGGTGCCGGCGCTATGCATCAATCAATTGCAATGGAGTGATGTAAACCTTGATCTGGCAGGGCAGTTCCGGTTCCATCTCTCCCTCAGTATCAATGGTGCATTGATGCTCGTGGTGCCATACATCGTGCTTGAACTATGGTGGTTTGTGAAACCGGCACTTTACCCCCGCGAAAAGAAGCGTGCCAGGGGGTTTGTCATGATTACTACGATCCTGTTCTGGACCGGTGCTCTCTTCGGATATTTTATCGTGATGCCCCTTGCAGTCAATTTCCTGGCAAATTACACAGTGCATCCGGATATCGTCAACCAGTTCCAGCTTTATTCCTATGTAAGAATACTCCTCTCCACCGTGCTTTCCACCGGTCTTATTTTCGAAATGCCGGTGCTGATCTGGTTCCTGGCCAGAATGGGGCTGATAACGCCGGCGATGCTGAAGCAATACCGTAAGCACGTGGTGGTCGTCCTGCTTATCCTGTCAGCCATCATCACCCCGCCCGATGTCCTGAGTCAGTTTCTGGTAGCCGGCCCCCTCTATCTGCTTTTTGAACTTGGTGTCAGGGTAGCAGGGCGCAATGTGGAACGTGATGGGAATGAGCCATCAGTGTAGCAAAGCAGACGGTTTATTTATTCAGATTGATTTTAAATTCAGCAAAACCCCTGTTGTGGTAACGCAGGGCACTTTGATTATTTGAATTTATCCATACTTTTACCTTGAAGAACCATACCAAAAGGAACTGTCCATGAGCAAAGATGAACAGAAGAAGACTGACGATCAGGCATCGCGCCGTGATTTTCTGAAGAAGATGGGCCTGGCTGCCGGGGCCGTAGCGCTGGCCGGCGGTGGACTCGGGCTTGCACGATCACTGGCAGCAGGTACCAAATCCGGTGAAAAAATGAAGGTGATGACGACCGATGGTGGCGTAGCTGAGGTTGACAAGAGTGATGTGATCAGCAGCGATCCGCATACAACCATCAAAGAGGGCAGGGAAGGGATCAAAGGGCGGAAGTTTGTGATGGTGATCGATCTTTCCAGGTGCCAGAATGCGCGCAAATGCATGGAGGCATGTCAGGCTGCACATGAACTCAGGACTGAGCAGCACCATATCAACGTGCTTACGATGCAGGATACTCCGCACACTGCCCCCTACCATATGCCCAAACCTTGCTTTCACTGCGACAACCCTCCATGTGTGAAGGTGTGCCCGGTGGATGCAACATTCAAGCGGCAGGATGGCATTGTGCTGATTGATAATGAACGGTGTATCGGATGCAGATTCTGCGTAGCGGCCTGCCCATACAGCGCCAGGGTGTTCCACTGGCATGAACCGCTTCACAGCAACCCTGAAGAGAAATCCCGCCCTTATGATGTGGAACTGAACGTTCCCCAGCGTAAGGGTACCATCTCCAAATGCCTCTTCAGCGCCGACCGCCTGCGCGATGGTGAATTGCCATACTGCGTTTCCGCCTGCCCCAATGGCGTATACTACTTCGGCGATATCAACGAAGATGCAGTAACCAATGGCACTACCAAAGAGACGGTCAGGTTCAGCGATCTCATCCGCGATAACCATGGGTATACCTATTTCGAAGACCTGGGTACCAAACCACAGGTGTACTATCTCCCTCCCAAAAACAGGAGAATCCCTTTTGTGCCGCCGGCTGAAGAGACCACCGCCTGACACTGCCGGATTCAATCATCACGATAAACATTATACCTATGGATAACACCAAAACCTTGGAACAGATTCAGGAAGATGCTTTCAGGCCTATCCGCAAACAGCGGTTTGCCGGAAAAGTCTGGATCCGGATCATCATCCTGCTCGGGATTATCGGTCTCTTTTCTTACATTACCCAGTTGCGCGACGGGCTTGGCATTACCGCCATGCGTGATTATTCTTCCTGGGGAATTTATATCGGCCATTTTGTGTTCCTCGTCGCTGTCAGCCTCGTCGGCTCCATCGTCACTGCAATCCTTAAACTCCTGGGCATATCCTGGGCTACCCCAGTGACCCGGATCGCTGAAATGATTGCCGTGGCTGCCGTCATGTTTGCCGCCGTCACCATCGTTATCGATATGGGGCGCCCCGACAGGCTTCATTATGTCTTTCTCCACGCACGGGTGCAGTCTCCCATCTTCTGGGATGTCTTTGTGGTCAACACCTACCTGCTTATCAGCATTATCCTGCTCTACCTCCCCATGATCCCTGATATTGCCATGATGCGCGATAAACTCACAGACAGGCCCCTGTGGCAAAGAAAGATGTACAAGATTCTTTCCGTCAACTGGCACGGCACCCCTGAACAATGGAAAATCCTGAAAAGATCGATCCGTACCATGTTGATCCTGGTTTTACCCGTAGCTTTCGGAATCCACACCGTCACATCCTGGCTTTTTGCCGTGAATACCCGGACGGGATGGCACAGCACCATCTTCGGTCCCTACTTTGTTTCCGGTGCCTTTATGGTAGGCGTTGCCGTCGTGGTCATTGCCATGTTCATCTTCCGGAGGGCCTTCAGGATCCAGGATTATATCACTATCCATCAGTTCAATATGATGGGAAAACTCCTGGTCCTGGTCTCCATCCTCTACCTCTATTTCAATATCAATGAGTTCCTGGTGCCCTGGTACACTGAAAAGCGTCTCGACAAAGCACATCTGGATGCTCTTTTTACAGGGCATGAAGCCATCATTTTCTGGGCGACCATGATTCTGGGCATTTGCATTCCTATTGTGCTGATGCTCTTCAGGAAGATGAGGGGCCCTAAACCCCTGTTCATCATTGCCATTTTTGTGGTACTCGGCGCATGGTTCAAAAGGATGCTGATCGTCATCCCAACCCAGTTTCATCCCCAGTTTCCGATCCAGAATGTGCCCGATGAGTTTCATCATTACATCCCTACCTGGCATGAACTAGCTGTCACAGGCCTCACCATTGCCGGTGTTTTCATGATTATCACATTATTGGTAAGGGTCTTTCCGGTTTTTCCGATTTGGGAAGTTGCCGAAGAGCATGGCCTTGATCCGGAGAAAGAGCTGTAACACAGGGCAATGATTACACAAATCACAAAAGGAGTGAGAACGATGAGAAAAAGATTCAAAGGCTTCATCATAGCCGCTTTAGCGATAGCCGGCTTTGCTGGTTTACTGGGTGCAGGTCAGTTCCCTGAATGGGTTGCTCCGGAAGAGGAGGCTTCGGTGCAGAACCCGGTGGCCGTATCACCGAAAGTGATCAGCAACGGCAGGGCATTCTATGAACTTCAGTGTAAATCGTGCCACGGGCCCAAGGGGTTGGGAGATGGAATTATCCCATCCGGCACGCTGGTGTCGGAGGAGTTTCAGGCCCAAAGTGACGGATCCATCTTCTGGAAGCTGCAGCAGGGGAGAACCCAGATGCCCTCTTTTGCAGCCATGCCGGCTGAACAGCTCTGGGAAGTGATCCACTTCCTGCGGGATCTGGCCAGACCTGTTGATATTCTTGTAAAGAAACGCACTTTGATTATTCTGCAGCCTGTGGAGAAAGATTCAGTGAGGAGGGTGATTGCCAGGGCTTATGAACTTACAGCTGGGGGTGAACGTATACCCCTTGCTGACAAAAGGATGGTCCTTGGTGTAAAAAGGATGTTCGGTGTGCTGCCTCTGATCTCTTCCTCGACTTACACCAACAGTGATGGGCGCCTCACAGGAACCTTCCCTGCAGATGTTCCTGCAGATACTGCCGGCAACATCATCATCACAGCCTATATTGATGATCCAACCTGTGAACCGGGTACTGTGGAAGAGACCCTACCCTGGGGCCAATCCTGGACTTACACTGATATCACCAAACAGCGTTCGTTATGGGCTCAGATGAGGTATGCACCTTACTGGCTGCTCATCTCCTTTACCGCCGTAGCCGGCGCTATCTGGCTCACCATCCTGTTTGTGATGCTTGAACTGAAAAAAATCAACGATAAGGGGCGCAGATACGCCAAAACCCTTGCTCAAACTGATGTTGATCAATCCTGATCCGGATGGAGATAAATCCTGTAACAATCTTTGTAAGCCTGGGTATCGTTTTGCTGCTCGAAGGTAGCCTGACCCTGATTTTCCTCTGGATAACCAGAAGTCCCATCAGGCTGGTGCTCTGGCTGCTGGCTGCCAATATCGTCACCGTCCTGATGGCTTTGCTGATTGTGCCTGGATTTTTCCGGGGATTTATGGGCATACCGGCTTTCTTCCTTGCTTCATGGGTGCTGGAAGCAGTCGCACTTTCGGTGCTCTGGCGAAAACACCTTAAAATCCCTGTCACGATTGCTTTCACATTCGCCGTCAACTTCTTCAGCACCCTCGTCGGCATCATGCTCTTCATGCTCATCACCACGAAACCATAAACATCCTAACCTCTCTAAACATTCTCAACAGTCACGCTGCAGGCGTGACGCTCAAATTCTTATGTTATTCCTTAATCCCATAAAAGCATCTGACCGGTGAGTGAAGCTTCCCCTCTTTCACCAGTGCTTTAATACCCTTTTCAACCTCTTTCTTATCCATGCCGGATGCGTCTGCAATTTCACCGGCTTTCATCGGTTTTCCTGCTGCTGTAAGCGTTTTGACTACTGCTTCTTTGGTATCCATAATTCCTTTTGGTTTGATAATTAGTGATGCGAAGATACATTATCTTTGCAGCCCCTGAAAAGCTACCATCACAGAAATCGGTTCATTGGCATGATCAGACTGGAACCCGGCGAGAAAAAAACCTTTTCACTTCATTTGGGCTATTCCCTCCTTGAGGGGATCGTTCTGGGGGTATTTACACTCAATGAGTTCATTTTCCTCACTGCCATGAGGGGTTCCAATTACCTGATGGGGTTCATCTTCACCTTCAGTGTAGGGGTGTATGTTTTTCTGATTGTTTTCAATGAATTCATCAGAAGAAACCACGATAAACGAAAGATGCTGAGGCGCACAGCCATTCTGACTCGGCTGCCGATGGTGCTGGTCCTCTTCTTCCCACTCACACCTGCTGGCTACGAGACAACCTCGCTGGTGCATTTCGTTTTCCTGGGTATCTTTCTGATCTATTTCCTGGGTACAGTGACGATTAATCCCACTACCAATGTATTGCTGCGTAACAATTATTCCCATAAAAACTTCGGTTACCTTTTCAGTGTCGCAACCACCGGGAAGAATGTGATCATGCTGCTGGCGGCCCTCGCCTACGGGATGATCCTGGATGTCCATCCATACGGTTTTGTCTACGCATACCCTGTTACCGCCATCCTGAGCATCACAGGCCTGTTCCTCCTTTCAGGCATCAGCCACCTGCCACTCAACGGGACTGAAATCCGGAAGCCTTTTGGAAAAGCGGTCAGAGAATCTGCCGGCAGGATCATCAATATTTTGAAAACCAACAGGCCTTATTTCGACTTTGAAGTGGGGTTTATGCTGTACGGTTTTGCCTTTATGTTGTCTATCAATGTAATACAAATTTTTTATAAAGATGTTCTTGAACTGAACAACCGAAGTGTCGCCTTTTACAGAAATGCTTACTATATCATCACCATCTTCCTCTTGCCCTATTTTGGGAAGCTTATCGGGAAGATAGATCCACGGCGCTTTTCAGCCATTACCTTTGGCAGTATGGTACTCTATCTCCTGTTTCTTACCCTTACAGCTTATTTCCCCGGTCATGTTGAAATTGCCGGTTACAAGATCTATTACATGATGCTCCCCTATATCCTGTTTCATGCCCTCTTTGCGGCTACCATGGGGATACTCTGGAGTATCGGGTCCGCTTACTTCTGCAAGAACGAAGATGTGGGGGATTATCAGGCAGTCCATTTGTCGCTAACAGGTGTCCGGGGCTGGATCGCTCCGCTGTTTGGCATCTTTTTCTTTGACCTCTTTGGTTTTACGGCTACCTTTGGCCTCGCGATGGGGTTGCCCATCGTGGCCATTCTATTTTTGCAGAACTCCATGAGGCGTTTCCGAACAAATCATATAGGATGAATGTTTACCATCAAAACAAAGTAACAACAATACGATGAAGAGATTATTTTTATTCCTTTCGGCAATCATTTCAATGGCTTTCGCTTCGGCACAGGAAACTCACCTCACTTTTGAGATTACGGGCATGGATAACAAATCTGTTGTGGTAGAGCATTACGGAGAAAAAGCTACCCAGGTTTTTTCCGGCAATGCAGATGTTACCGGTAAGGTCACTATCAATGCAGGTCTCACAGAATATGGGTTTTACCGGATCAACCTGGATAAAGGAAAGGAAGTATTCTTCATAGTTACCGGTCCGGGGGAGAAAATCACTTTCAGATCCAATATGGATCATCTCATCAGGGACATGATAGTGGAAGGGTCAAAACTGAATGCCAGATACCTTAAAGTGAAATACCAGAATGACAGCATTAGAGGGGTGCAGTCGAAACTGGAGCAGGAACACAAACAACTGAGTGCCACACCTGGCAATGAGGCACGTTTGCAGGCAATCGTGGATATGCACACCCGTTTGCAGACTGAACGACTTGCCATTGTCAGAACTTATATGGCAGAAAATTCAGATGCGTTGTCGGTGCTGTTTTTCACCGAAGACGTTAAGCTGGAAGATGAACCGTTGTTGTATGATAAGATGGTAGCGGACCTGATGAAGAAGTTCCCTGATAATCATTTTGTTAAAGACATCAACCGAAAGGTAATGGTTGAACGGGTTACCAGGATAGGTAGCCTGGCTCCCGATATCGCACTTCCGAATCCTGATGGTGATACCATCCGTCTAAGCTCCCTTCGGGGCAACATTGTGCTGCTTGACTTCTGGGCTGCCTGGTGCGGACCATGCCGGCGTGAAAACCCCAACCTTGTGAGGATCTATAATCAGTATAAGGATAAAGGGTTCGAGATTTACGGCGTCTCCCTCGACAGGGACAGGGCTTCATGGCTTAAGGGAATCAACGAGGATAAACTCACGTGGACCCTGGTCAGTGACCTGAAATATTGGTCGAGCTCTGCGGCAAAGCTCTACGGTGTCACCAGCATCCCGTACGCCGTGCTGCTCGACAGGGAAGGCCGGATCATTGCCAAGAAAATCAGGGCCCACGACCTTGAAAGAATCCTGGCGGAAATGTTCGCTGAGTAGATTAGCTGTCCTGCGTTGGGTCAGGGGCGATTATCCTCTCTTCCGGGATCAGTTCCATCCCCAGGTATCGCCTGAATAACTGGATGATCGTCACGACATCTTTCTGGCAATACATGACAATCCTTGGCAAATCCTTCTCCTGCCAGTACACCCGGTGCACTTCACTCCCGTCTATGTCGTCTTTCGGTGTGGGGATATCAAATACTGCCGCCAGCAGTTCCAGGGAGGTGTAATTCTTATAGTCGCCGAACTTCCAGAGCTCCATGGTATCCAGGTGTGTAATCTCCCAGGGCTTCTTTCCGGCCATATTTAGCAACGAAGGGATTCGAATCCCGTTGATCAGCATCCTGCGGCACAGGTATGGGAAATCGAATTCCTTCCCGTTGTGGGCACAAAGGTAATGATCAGGGCCGTTGAATCTTGTTTCAATCAGTGATGCGAATTGTATGAGCAATTCATACTCATCCTCCCCCCAGAATGATTTAAGGCGGATTTCATGCTGATTCACCACAATTCCCACCGAGATGCACACGATCTTCCCGAACTCCGCGTAAATCCCTGCCCTGTGATACAGATCTTCTGCGGATAACGGTTCCTGTCCGTACGGTTGAAGACGCTCTGCTTTTTTATTCCACAGTTGCTGCAAATTTTCCGGCATTTCGGAATAACTGCTGTACTGGGGTACGGTCTCAATATCCAGAAAGAGGATGTCATTGAGTTTTACCTTTTCGATCATAACAGTTCTTTTCTGCGAAGATAAAGCGAAATTGACTAATTTTACCTGAATATCGACTTCTTTGGTGATCAGGATTGCCAAAGAAAACCCGGATGTCAGCATGAAATTGAAACCCAGCGGTTACAGTGCAATCATCAGGCTAAGGCAAGGGCGTGTTCCAGGCATGATGAATATCATGGTTTGCGCTGGAGTGTTAACCTTGCTTTTGGGCTGCATTTCCTGTTCGAAGGAGAAAGATGACAAAAATCCGGTGGTTGAAATTGAATTACCGTTGGAGAACCAGACTTTTACGATCGGAGACAGCATCCGTGTGAAAGGGTGGGCTTCTGATGAAACAGCGCTGAAGTCGGTTCAGGTGACCATCACGGATATGAATTTCATTGTCAGGGATTAATGCCGTCCTTGGCGACCGCATCGACGGTGACCTTGCCGGA
>JAWOGX010000253.1:0-3347 GCA_046496455.1 Bacteroidales bacterium
GCTGCCTCTCATGCTTTTTTTTCATAATGATGAACCTGATGCAGCCACCATGCGCATTACATCATCAAAAGATTACCGGAAATCCCTCGATGAATATATAGCTACAAAACCATTGTACAAGCTTGAATACGCACGGGGGTTGAAAGGAAATGAGGCAGAAAAGGCAGCAGCAGATATTGATGACTTCTTTCAGCGGTTTGTCCTGAACGGCTATGAGAAACTCGGGCGGTTATCCGATTATTTGCTTGCCGACCTGCAAGCTGGAAATACGGTTCAGTTGCTTATCAGCGGATATTGCTCACCGTTGAGTACGAATGAATACAACATAAACCTTGCACGACGAAGAATCCATTCGCTGGTGCTGTTCCTGGAAACGACAAACCAGGGTGCCCTCAAGCCATACATGGAAGAAACCTCCGAAGATTCACCAAAGTTGTTGATTTTTGAGGATCCTGTCGGGAAGGAGAAAGCCCCACCGTTTGTCAGCGATAATCCTAACGATCTGCGCAACTCGGTTTACAGTCGTGCTGCAGCATTTGAGCGTCGGATCGAAATATCCATGTATGTATCGCACAAACCTGGTGAAATGGTGATGATCAGTGAAATGCCCAAACTGACTATGCTGAATGATACTGTTGTGCTGGATCCCATGAAGCCGGGTGAGCGAAGGGTGGTCAATGTGCCTTACAGGAATGATGGGAAAAGTGAACTGCTGATCCGTAACATTACGTTCAATGGCGAACGTGTCTGGGTGGAATGGAGCAATGAGCCTCTCCTCCCGGGGCAGGTGCGAAACCTCCGGATGCTGGTCACAGCAGGGCAAGCCACTGGTCATTTCCTTGAACAAGTGACCATTACGACCAATTTGCCGGTGAGCAGCTCATTTTATGTTAAAGGGGATGTGCAATAGGAAATTGATTTTAGCGGGGTTGGCAGCAATGCTGTTGTCATGCGCAGGGTCTGAATCCGGTCAGGTTGAATGGCCCTCCGGGATTGAATCTTCAGGCATATCCTCCCGGCCGGCAGACACACATCCTATGGAGGCAGAGCTCATCAAAGCGGGCCTGGTGGATGTTCAGAAGTTGGATCCTTCCATTCTTGTGGAATTGCGCTACGGCACCACCAATAATTTTATGGGGATTGATTTCTATGATGGTTTCAATAAGTGTTATCTGCAGCCTGAAGTAGCAAGGATGCTGGTGGAAGTATCCGCAGAGCTGAAAAGGCGCTTTTCTGATCTGAGGCTGCTTGTGTGGGATGCTGCCCGGCCCGGGTCTGTGCAGCAGAAAATGTGGGATGCCGTGATCCCGCCGCCGGGTGTCTTCAAAGGACTTTTTGTCTCCAATCCTTCATACGGGTCTCTTCATAATTACGGCTGCGCTGTTGATGTAACGATTGCTGATACATCGGGGGTGCCTCTTGATATGGGTACAGATCTTGATTTCTTTGGCCCCGAAGCCTGGCCGGTGGAGGAATCAAGGATGTTAAAAAATGGTAAATTGACGGAAACACAGATAACAAACCGGAAGCTCCTGCGTTCGGTGATGTATCACGCCGGTTTCTGGAACATCCAGACTGAGTGGTGGCATTTCAATGCTATGCGCAGAGAAGCCGCCAGGGAAAGATACCGTATCATCCCCTGATGCCGCCACTTTCTGATTCCAAAGCCGGGCCTTATTAAAATTGCGTAATTTTGCCTCCTAATACTCTTCATTATGTCATTTGGTAAATACAAGATACGTTTCGTTCATGTTGCAGCCTCCCTGATGATGGGCGCGCTGCTGATCCTGGTTTTCAGTGCTTATCAGCCATCAAACGAGAAGAGGGAGAAAGTGCTCCTCGAATCCATGCTGAAAAGCCTCAGTTTTATGCATTATGCCCCGGTCGAGTTTGACGAGAAATTCTCGAATTCGGTTTTTGATCAATATCTTGAAGTCATCGATTTCAACAAAAGATTTTTTTTACATACAGACATTCAGCAGCTTGCGTCGCATAGGACACAAATCGGCAATCAGATCCGGAATCGTGAGCTTTCTTTTTTCAATGATGTTGAGGACCTGATTGTGAAAAGGATCAAAGATGCCTCCTCCTATTACGGGGAGGTGTTATCGGAGCCCTTTGATTTTGCCGTCGATGAAGATATCGAGCTGGATCCTGAGAAGAGCAAATGGTGTGCGACAGAGAAGGAACTTAAGGAAGAGTGGCGCAAGGGGCTCAAATACCAGGTGATGCTGAGGGTTCATCAGGATTTGGAGATTCAGGAAGTTGCCAGGGAGAAGCAGGATACACTTGGGCAAACAAAGAGTTTTGAAGAAATCGAAAAGGCAGCGAGGGAGCAGGTGCAAAAGACCCATGCCGATTATTTTGACCGCCTGTTGAAGCTCACCCGGGATGATCGCTTCGGGATGTACCTGAATGCCATAGGTGCGGTATATGATCCGCACACCAATTATTTCCCGCCAAAACTCAAGGATGATTTTGATATCGCCATGTCGGGCAAGCTTGAAGGGATCGGAGCCGTGCTTACACAGCGGGGTGGCTATATCCAGGTGGAAGAGATCATGCCGGGGAGTCCATCATGGAAGCAGGGAGAACTCAAAGCCGGGGATATTATTCTCAAAGTAGCCCAGGGCGAAGCAGAGCCGGTGGATGTGACCTCCATGAGGCTGGATGATGCGGTCAAGCTGATCCGGGGGAAAAAGGGCACAGAAGCACGGCTCACTGTGAAGAAAACGACCACGGAGGAGATCGTAATCATCAACATCGTCCGCGATGTTGTTGAGATGGAGCAGACTTATGCAAGGTCCGCGGTGATTACCGCGCATGGGAAGAAGATCGGGTATATCTATCTTCCGAAGTTTTATGTAGATTTTAACAATCCGTTTACCGGGCGGCAGATTGTTAGCGAGGTGCTAAAGGGCATGAGCCTTGAGGCTGAAAAACCATCGGGAACCGAAAAAATTGGAGTTTTCACCGATATCAACGATGCTATTAATGCAGCCGAAATAGCATTTAAGGAATACATTCAGCTTCCTCTCGATACAAGAACCAGCATTATTGATAATATCAGAAAGGTTTGCCACGAGCACAACGAAACCATGTCGAAAATGGCTCATGAGGAAACAGGCATGGGACGGGTTGAGGATAAAATTGCCAAGAACATCCTTGGAATCAACAAAACTCCTGGGGTGGAAGATGTTGTTCCTCAGGCATTCTCCAGCGAGCATGGTTTAACCCTGGTTGAAAGAGCACCCTATGGAATTATTGGCTCCATTACACCCAGCACAAACTCAACAGTTACAATAATTAGCAATGCCATTGGAATGATTGCTGCTGGGAATGTTGTA
>JAWOGX010000079.1:0-15112 GCA_046496455.1 Bacteroidales bacterium
TCTGCCTCAACCTTACCCCTTGGCCAGGATTTCATTGCGCCGAAAGGTACCTACACCCACATACAGCAGGATGCCGCCCAAAATCCAGAAGAAGGCACCCAGCAGCACAGTGAATATAGCACCGAAATAAATCGCGCCCGTAACCTGTCCAATCACCAGAGCAAGGATCGGCAGCACAATCACACCGGCAATTTGGTTGGCTTCCTGGAAAGAGTTCGCCCGGGACGAAACAATCACCGTGGCACCCAGGCCGGCAGCAGCTGTACCTGGCGCAACCCATACAATTAGAATAATCCAGGCTGTGGTCGGGAAGAAGATGCGCCCCATGGTTGACCAGGCAGCGATGTTAGCAGTCAAAGCGTACAGCAGGAACCCAATCAGTGAGATGGCGACAGCCGGGATCATGGCTGACAGCACCTTGCCGATGAACAGTTCCAAATCTGTGGTCGGTGTATAGATCAACGCTTCCAGCGTCTTGCGCTCCTTCTCACCGGCAAAGCTGTCGGCAGCCACCACACTGGCCACCATCAGCGGGATAATCAGGAACATGGGTGCAAACATATACACCAGCGAAAATACGATCATTAATTGTTCCATGGAATACCCCTCAAATTGTTCCAGCAGTTCCGAGGGTAACTGGTCCAGGAACAGGCTGAGGTCCGGCAAATTCGCGCCGGGCATCTCCATCAAGGCCGGGCCAAATAATCCAAACGCAGCCGGCAGGACGATCATGAAGATCAACGGGACAATAATTAGGGGCAGCATCACCCCTTTGCTGCGTGTGACCGCCAGCAAATCCCGGCGGGTAATTGCAAATATGGCACGCCAATTCATCGGTTCACCTCCTGATTGCCCTCATGCAGGGCGAAGTAGATGTCTTCCAGGGTGGGTTCCTTGGGTGTCAGCTGATAGAGCGGGATGTGAGCAGCTTCAGTGCAACAACATACCCGTTACCTACAACAAGATGACCATCAACAATAACGGTATCATATACGGGGAGCATGTGTTTGATTCACTGTTGATGATGCCCGGGAACCTCTACCAGCTTGAGAAAGGGAAAACGCAGCAAATCAACAGCTACTGGCTCCTGCGTGGAAACAACTGCTTCCCGCTCACACTTCAGTCCACCCAGTTCGGGCAACAGGCGACCGTCACGAAAGCTTCAGGGCAGGTTATCGGTGATTTCATTCATGTCCGGGATATCAATGCCACCGGTGGTGCCACATTCTTCGCAGGCGACAACAGCACCAATGTCTCCAACAATACCGGATGGAATTTCAGCAACAGTCCCGGGTATATTTTCGGCCTCGGCCCGGATATAGAATTCACCATCGGCACCACGATCACCCTTTCCACGGCAAACTTCAACGCCGGTCCCGGCACTACCTACCTCTGGTCAACGGGAGCAACCACCCCTTCTATCATTGTCAACCAACCCGACACCTACTCCGTGACGGTCACCTATGCGGGCAATTGCGTGGTCGTGGATACCATCATCGTCTTCTGCAATGTAAAACCCGATTACACCATCGGCGACTGCATCTGCTTCGGTGACAGCACAGGGTGGATCACCATGACCATCAAAGACACCGTTGGCACCTACAGCGCGATCTGGTCCCATGGTGATACCCTGCTGAATGTCACAGGACTCACCTCGGGACAGTACATTGTGGTAATCAACGGATCAACAGGATGTAATGGACAGGACACCCTCTGGGTGGGGCAGCCGCCACCGGTGATCGTCCCCCTGAACGACACAAGTTTCTGCGAGGATGATACCGGCGTGCTCCTTGACGCTTCACCGGCGTTTGTTTACTACTGGTGGAACGGGCAACCCGGCCCGCAAACCCAGTACATCACCCAGGAAGACACCCTCATTATCGTGGTGGAAGATGCAGACGGGTGTCGCAGCGATCCCGACACCGTGGTGGTCACGATTGACACGATCCCTTATATCTGGCTGGGGGATGATGCGGAGATCTGCTATGGAGAGGTGGTTTACCTCTCACCGGGAACCGGTTTCGACCTGTACCTCTGGCAAGACGGATCGACCAGCCAAACTTATATGGCCACACAGGGCGGAGAGTATTATGTCACCATTAAACTCCGGACCTGCTATAACCATGATACCATCATCCTCACCGATTGCCCCCCGGAAATCATTTTCCCCAATGTGTTTACCCCCAACAGCGACGGCTACAACGATTATTTTTATCCTGTCCATCAAAATATCATCAATTACCGGTTGGTGGTTTATAACCGCTGGGGAACACCGGTCTTTACGACTTCCGATACCTATGACCACTGGGATGGCACCTCTAACGGTTCCCATTGCCCCGATGGCACATATTTCTTTACTGTTGAATATGAGGGCTTTGGCCAAAAGGCTTCCAAAGGGAGAAAGATTCACCGCGGCGTGGTCACCCTGCTCAGATAAACCTTTTTAATCCGCAACGTCTCCGATTTCATCCCTTTTTTGTAATTTCACCCCTCGAAATCAACATTAAAAGAAGAGACTGAAATGGGTAAATCGGCGCTTACGGCTTTTATGACTGTACTGGCTTTTTTTGCCGTCACCTCCTGCAACCAGGGAACCATTCTCAAGGAGCGGCATAAGTTTGAAAACAACACCTGGAAAAGGATCAATGATGATATCAGGTACGAAGTTGAAATCACTGATGTTAAAAAACAGTATGATCTCACTATCCCGATAAGGCATGCATCCTTCTATCCTTACCAGTATCTCGAAATCGCTTTCAATATTTACTCCCCGTCCGGCCAGGAAAGCTATTCAGTGAAGAAAATTTATCTGAAAGACCCGGAAGGGAACTGGAAAGGAAAAGGGATGGGAGACATATGGGATTTCGATTATAAACTTTTCGAAGATTACACCTTCAACGAACCGGGCAAATACACCTTCGAGATGCAGAACCTTACAGGCAACAACCTCTTCCTGCCCGGGATCATGGAGATTGGACTGATCATCAGCAGAACAAAAAAATAGCAACCCTTGGTCAAGACGTTCAAAGACCAGCACCACCTGCAACCATTCCTGAAGACCCTTCCCGACCGGCCAGGGGTTTACCAGTATTTCGACAGTGATAAAAACATCATTTATGTCGGCAAGGCAAAAAGCCTAAGGAAAAGGGTGATGTCCTATTTCAGCAAGGACAAATCCTCAAGCGGCAAAGTGGCCGTAATGATCCGGAAAATTGCTTTCATCGAACATATCGTAGTAGAGAGCGAACTGGATGCTCTTTTGCTCGAAAATAATCTCATCAAACAGTTTCAGCCAAGGTATAACATTCTGCTTAAGGACGACAAGACATTTCCCTGGATCTGCATTAAAAATGAGCCTTTCCCCAGGCTATTCCCCACCCGTAACCTGATGAACGACGGCTCAGAGTATTTCGGCCCCTACGCTTCAGTGAAAATAATGAATAACCTCCTGGGGTTGATCCGGCAGCTCTACCCCCTGAGATCCTGCAACTTCAGTCTGACAAAAACCAATATTGAATCAGGAAAATTCAAGGTTTGCCTCGAATACCATATCAGAAACTGCAAAGGGCCCTGTGAGGGTTTTCAGGTTGAGGAGGAATACATGGCCTCCGTTGCTGAAATCCGCCACATTCTCAAAGGGAATATCAATGCGGTGATCCGGTCATTGAAAGGTATGATGGATCATTTTGCAGGGATGCTTGAATTTGAAAAAGCACAGGCTGTCAAGGAGAGGCTGCTGCTGCTCGAAAAATTCCAAAGCAAATCCACTGTCGTCAATCCGAAAATCCATGATGTGGATGTCTTCTCATGGGTTGATGAAGGGAAAGCCTCCTCGGTGAATTACCTCAGGGTGATTGACGGTGCCATCGTGCAGTCGCACAACGTTGAGCTGCGGAATGTACTGGAAGAATCTCGGGAGGAGGTTTTGCTGTTTGCCATCACCGATATCCGGCAAAGGATGGGCAGCACAGCCCCGGAAATCATTGTGCCGTTTGAAATTCAGATGCCATCACCTGCACCTCTGCTGACTGTCCCGAAAAAGGGAGATAAGCTCAGGTTGCTTGAACTTTCGCAGCAAAACCTCAAATACTTCGTCCTCGAAAAGAAGAAACGGCAGGAACTGACCGATCCGGAGAGACATACCCGGCGCATCATGCAGGCCATGCGGGAAGACCTCCGCCTGACAGAAGACCCTGTCCATATCGAGTGTTTTGACAATTCCAACCTACAGGGAACCAACCCGGTGGCAGCGATGGTGGTGTTTCGCAATGGCAGGCCCTCCAAAAGTGAGTACCGCCATTATAATATTCGGACAGTCAAAGGGCCTGACGATTTTGCCTCGATGGAGGAGATTATCTTCCGGCGCTACTCCAGGGTCCTGGCCGAAGAGAAACCCTTACCGCAGCTGATCATCGTTGATGGTGGCAAAGGGCAGCTCAGCAGTGCCGTGAAAAGCCTCGAAAAACTTGGCCTCCGGGGCAAAATTGCAATCATGGGCATCGCCAAAAAGCTGGAAGAGATCTACTACCCGGATGATCCACTGCCGCTCCACATCGACAAACGGTCAGAAACGCTCAGGGTCATACAGCATGCCCGCAATGAAGCACACCGCTTCGGAATTACCCATCACAGAAGCAAAAGGGACAAGGAAGCACGGAGAACTGCCCTGACTGACGTGCCGGGAATCGGTGACACTTTGTCAAAGAAACTCCTCGCCAGATACAAATCCCTTGCGAAAATTATGGATGCCGGGGAAGAGGAAATTGCAGCGGTGATCGGAAAAACTAAAGCCAAAACCCTTTTTGCCTTCCTTCAAAGGGGTGACGAAACTTTAACACAAGGTTAAATAATTCTGATCTAATTCTTAAATATATCATTTTCAAGGGGATGTTTACTTATGGTTGTTAAAAAACCCTTAATTTTGGTCATCGTTATTAAAATGTTGGAAATCATATGGAAACACCGCAGGCAACAATTCTTCTCGTAGATGATGAAGAGGATATCCTGGAGTTCCTCAGTTATAATCTCAGGAAAGAGGGGTACAAAGTCCTGACCGCAAAAAATGGCCGCAAGGCATTGCAGATTGCAGCCGAACATCATCCTGCTCTCATCGTGCTGGACGTGATGATGCCTGAGCTGGATGGCATTGAAACCTGCCGTGAATTGCGCCTGAATCCTGCAAACCAGAACACAGTGATCATCTTCCTTACCGCCAGGGATGAAGATTACAGCCACATCGCAGGGTTTGATGCCGGTGCTGATGACTATGTAGCCAAACCTGTCAGGCCAAGGGTCCTGATCAGCCGCATCAAAGCCCATCTGAAACGAAGCCGGACTGAAGCACTGCCAGAATCCCCCGCCACCAACTTCACCACAGGAACACTGACCATTGACCGCGAGCGGTATCTCGTCGTCAAGGACGGAAGAGAGATCATCCTGCCCCGCAAGGAGTTCGAACTACTGGCAACGCTTGCTGCAAAACCCAATAAAGTTTTCTCCCGGGAAGAGATTTTCGATAAAGTTTGGGGGAATGATGTTGTGGTTGGCGACAGAACCATCGACGTGCATGTGCGGAAACTCCGCGAAAAAATCGGCAACGATTCGATCCGCACGGTAAAAGGGGTTGGCTACACCTTTGAAGGGTAACGAATTGCACAATGAAGCGACAACTCAGCCCGAAAAAACTTGCCTTGTATGCAGCGCTGGCTTTGGCAGGCATTTTTTTTCTTATCTCGGCAGGAAGTGCGCTGATTACAGGAAAACCCCATCCGCTCTTCATCTTTATCCTTACCATTCTGATCGGACTGTCTGCTTTCATCGTATTTCTGTTTGTACTGAAAAAATACATCTATGATCGTATTAAACTGATATATAAATTCATACATACACAAAAGGTCGATAAGGGAGCCCCGAAAATGAAAGTTCCGCTGGAAGTGGATGCCATTGAAAGGGTGACAGAAGAGGTGGAAAAGTGGTCGAAACGTCACAGTGAAGAAGTAAGCCAGCTTAAAGACCACGCCAGATACAGAAGGGAGTTCCTGGGGAACATCTCTCATGAACTCAAGAACCCCATCTTCAATATTCAGGGTTATGTCCTTACCCTCCTCGACGGGGGACTTGAAGACCCGAAAATCAATCGTGAATATCTCCTCAGGACTGAAAAAAGCATTGAGCGGCTCATCACGATTGTCAATGACCTTGAAACCATCTCAAGGCTTGAAACCGGTGAACTTCAGCTACACCTGAAAGATTTCGATCTCCTTGAACTGATCGAGGATGTGATTGATTTTATGGAAATGAAAATCCGGAAAAGAGAGATTACCGTATTCCTTGCTGATGATTATGAAAGACCGGTGTCAGTGCATGCCGACAAGGAGAAAATACGGCAGGTCCTGGTCAACCTGATTGACAATGCCATAAAGTACAGTGAAAAAGGTGGCCGCACCAAAATAAGCCTCTTCGACCTGGACAATCACATCCTTATGGAGATTACCGACAATGGTATTGGCATCGATGAAACCGACATCCCGAGGCTGTTTGAACGGTTTTTCCGCACCGACAAGGCCCGTGCACGCAAACACGGTGGCTCAGGGCTGGGGCTGGCCATCGTCAAGCACATCATTGAGGCCCATCACCAAACAATCCACGTGCGCAGCAAACCCGGTGTCGGGACAACATTTGCACTGACCCTTCAGAAAGGGAACAAATAGCTGATGGGTTCAATCTCCATTTGACTGCTTTTTGCTATCTTGCGTTTGCAAATCCCATAACCATGGAACAAAGCTTTTTCCTGCAGGCAATCATCTATCTTGGAGCAGCTGTGGTTTGTGTACCTCTGATGAAAAGGCTTGGAATGAGCTCGGTCATCGGATACCTCGCCGCAGGGATCCTGATAGGCCCGTTTGTTTTGGGCTTTGTTGGGGCTGAAGGCAAGGACATTATGCACTTTGGTGAATTTGGCGTAGTGATGATGCTTTTTCTGATTGGCCTTGAACTGGAACCTCAACGTTTATGGAAAATGCGAAAGCTGATTGTCGGGCTGGGAACGCTGCAGATGGTTTTCACAGCCGGCATTTTTTTCCTTATTGGCCATTTCGCACTGGGACTCACCTGGCAAAGTGCCACGGCAATATCGCTGGCACTGGCAATGTCATCCACGGCAATGGTAATGCAGACCCTCCACGAAAAAGGTCTGGTCAAAACCAAAGCCGGAAGATACTCCTTCCTGCTTCTCCTTTTTCAGGATATTGCACTGGTTCCGGTGCTGGCAATCATCCCGCTGTTATCCGTCATCAAGCATGCTGAGCCCGTAGGTGCCGCAATCCCCTTAATCAATCAACTTCCCGGGATCCTGCAACCCATTGCCGTCATCCTTTTTATGACCCTGAATTTTACCTTCGGGAAGTACATACTCATCCCCCTCCTCCGTGTTGTCACCCGCACCAGGCTCCGCGAACTTTTTGCTGCCTCTGCCCTCCTCATTGTGGTTGGCATCTCCTACATCATGCAACTCATCGGCCTCAGCCCCGCACTCGGCGCGTTTATTGGCGGTATGATCCTGGCAAACAGCGAGTTCAAGCACGAACTCGATAGCACCCTATCCCCCTTCAAAGGTCTGCTCCTTGGTCTCTTTTTTATTGCCGTTGGCGCTTCGATCAACTTCCGGGTCATCATCAACGAACCGTTAACCGTCACCTCTCTCCTTTTCGCCATTATCATCATCAAAGGCCTTATCCTTTTCTTCACCGGATGGATCCATCACGTCAAGACCCGATCCAACCTGATCTTCACCTTTGGACTCTCCCAGGTCGGGGAGTTCGCTTTCATCCTCCTGGCTTTCACCGGGCAATTGAAGGTGATCACACCACATATGCTTGACATCCTGATGGCTGTCACTGCTCTGAGCATGACCATTTCACCCCTGCTCATCCTTGCCAATGAACAACTGATCCTGCCCAGATTCAGCAATTCCCGCCGACACCATCATGAAGAAGTAGTCATTGAAGAAAAAAACAGGGTCATTATCGCAGGATTTTCCCATTTTGGAAGTATGATGGGGAGGTTTCTGAAAGCCCACGGTGTCAAAGCCACCATCCTCGATTACGACCCGGATCGTGTGGAACTCCTACGGAAAGTCGGATTCAAGGTTTACTATGGGGATGCAACACGGGTAGACCTCCTGGAAGCTGCTGGTGCCAACGATGCTGAAATCTTTGTGTCAACCATCAGTGACCTCGAAACCAACCGCAAGCTGATCTATTCCGTGAAAAAACATTTCCCGCACATGAAACTAATGGTGAGATCCAAAGGGCGCCCCGACACCTATGAACTGATCGATCTTGGTGTGGATCATATCTACCGCGACTATGTCGATACCTCAATAAGAATGGGCGCTGATGTGCTGAAAGAACTCGGATTCAAACCTTTCGCGGTAAACAGAGCAGCGCGGAAATTCTTCCGGTATGACGAAGAAGCCCTGTATGATCTGGCCAGCCACCGACATGACCTGAAAAGGTACATTGACAAAGTGAAGCAGGAGATTCAGCTTCAGGAAGAACTTATTATGAATGATATGCAATACCTGCCTGATAAAGAAGATCTGCTGCGTGACTGTGAACAGCCCACCGGCCTTCTGCTTGGTGGGCAGGAAGACCCTCATCCGGAAACAGAAAAATAAAAATATGTCTTTCAACACCTTTCTTCCATAACCCACCGGAAACTAAAAATGAAAAAACATCTCCGTCTGATCATCATGGTCATCGTTCTGATTGGGGCAATGTTGCTTATGACCACGATAAAACGACCTGGAATTCGTGTGGCAACTGTTCACGAAAAGCCTGAATACCTGTTGGTTATCCACGGTGGAGCCGGGGATATCACCCGTGATAACCTGCCCGATTCGGCCGCACAGCTGTATTATGAGGCTCTGCAATCGGCCCTCGTGATTGGGCATCGTATCCTTGACACCGGCGGTTCATCCCTTGATGCTGTCGAAGCAGTGGTAAGATTCATGGAAGACAATCCCCTCTTCAATGCAGGCAAAGGAGCTGTATTTACGATTGAAGGCAAAAATGAACTTGACGCTTCGATTATGGATGGTGCCTCAGGAAAAGCCGGGGCGGTTGCCGGTGTCACAAATGTAAAAAACCCGGTTACGGCAGCCAGGGCCGTCATGGAGAAGAGCCCCCATGTGATGCTTGCCGGACACGGCGCCGAAGCTTTTGCCGCAACCCAGGGACTTGAAATTGTTGACCCCTCCTGGTTTTTTACATCCGAAAGATTTGAGGGATGGAAAAGGGCCAGGGAAAAATTCGATAAAAAAGGAACCGTAGGAGCCGTTGCCCTCGACAAACATGGAAACCTTGCCGCCGCCACCTCTACCGGTGGTATGACCATGAAGCAATGGGGCAGGATCGGCGATGCGCCCGTAATCGGTGCCGGAACCTTTGCTTCCAATAAAACCTGCGCAGTCTCATGCACGGGCCATGGTGAATATTTCATCCGGAATGCCGTTGCCTATGATATGTCGGCCAGAATGGAATACCGCAAATCTTCACTGAAAAACGCCGCCAATGGGATCCTGCATCAAAAGCTCAAAGGGCAGGGCGGTACAGGGGGTCTTATTGCCATCGACAAAGCGGGTAATTTTGTGATGGATTTCAATACTGCAGGAATGTTCAGGGGAGTACTCACCCCTGATGGTGCCACTAAAGTAATGATATTCGATGATGAACAATAATTTTGAAGAGGTCAGAAAAATCCTGACCGGAAATCTCTCCAGATCATATACCGACCTGCAGGTCAATATGATCCTCCAGAAACCCGAACTGTTCGACCACTATATCGCTTGCTGGCTGCTGCACGAACAGCCGGTTTCAAGACTTGCCGCATGGGTCATCACTCACGCTGTGCTGAAATCACCAAACCTGGCCGAACCCCATCTCGGCAGGCTCATTGAGCATGCCCCCCTGATGAAGCATGACGGGGAAAAACGGAGCCTGGCAAAAATCTTCACACTCATCCACCTCCCCGAAAGCCTCTACGGCGAAATCCTGGACCTCTGCTTTGACTGGATGAGTGACAACCGCGAAGCGATTGCCACCAGGGCCTACTGTATGGAAACACTCCTGAACCTCAGCAGGGAGTTTCCCGAGATCAGGGGAGAAATGGTTGCCGTCATCGAAAACAATATCGATTTCTTTTCAGCAGGGCTGAAAAACAAAGGGATCAAAGTATTGAAACAGCTTTATGCAAGAGATAAAAAACCAGAACGATACTGATCATCACCTTTCTCATCGCACTACGGAAAACTTTTTTGTAATCACCCCTTCACCACTGCTGATCCGGATATGATACACCCCCGGGGGAAGGCTCCCGGTATCAACACCAATCACCCCGCCGGCATCAACACGATCTGCATATTGCTCCAGTATCCTGATCCCATGGAGGGAATAACAGGTGATCTGAACATCAGAGCTCGTTCTGCCAAACTGCAGATGCAATGCAGACAGGACCGGATTCGGGTACATACTGAGCATTTCAGGCACGTCGTGTGACTCAACACCAACCGCAACATGGTACAAGGAGTCAGAATAACTCTCACAATGGTATTGATTCCGGACCCGAACGTGATACTGCCCTGTTACCCAGGCATGGTACACCTGCTGCGTAGCACCGGGTATCGCAACGCCATTCATAAACCATTGGTTGCTGTCAGGTGCACTGGAGGTCAGATAATTGCCATTTGCAGAGATGGTTGGTTTGGGAGGAGCAGGTAAAGGAATTACACCCACCGTGTCAGAGAGACTGGAGCAACCGCTGTTTGCCGCTGAAACCGTGAGCACATATGACCCGGCATTCTGCCAATCTACATTGTGAACAGATGTTGTCCCCACCGTTGTGCCGCTGTACACCCAGTTATAACCATAACCCGGAATGGCAGCATCACCCAGGGAAGTCCAGACTCCAGGGCAAATTTCCACATCAGCACCCAATTCATTGGATAGCAGACAGCATTGTGTTGATGAGGTGATGATCCACGGATCCCCGGAGATGGTAATATTCACCGACATCAGAGAGATAACACTGTCTGTTCCAAAAGCTGCACCGGTCCACCCTGCAATGGCTTGCTGCGTGAACTGCGGGTCTTTCTGATTGCAACCTGTATTGCCGTCTATATCCGTTTTCGTGAGGTAAAGGCTGTAGCTGCCCTGCCCAAAAGTGTTGGTGCTGCCCAAAACATAATACCCGATATCATCGTTGATGCCGTGCATCGCAAGCCCTGTCGGCCAGTGCCCATCGGTGCCGGTGCTGCCATAACTCCTCGCCCAGAGCATATTACCGGTAGTACCATCCAGGGTCATTAAAAATGTATTTCTGTTGTTGGTCACCGAATCGGAATAGTCGGTGTAGCCTGCAACGACTAATCCTCCCGGATTGAAAGGATCAGCCAGCATATTGAATGCCCGTTCAGTCTGTGCGGTTCCGTAGGCATAATTCCAGATGATGTTGCCGGCCGTATCGGTCTTCATCACCGCAACATCATTGCTGCCGATCCCTCCGGTAGGCGTCCAGCCCAGAAAGTAATACTGCCCCATCATTTCCACTACCGAATTCAGCCTGTCACTGCCGGTGCCCCCGTACCGTTTCTTCCAGATCACATTCCCGCTCTGATCTGTCTTAACCACGGCAAATTCACTCCCTCCATTGCCACTGGCATCGTCAGTGAGGCCGGCAAGAAGATAGTGCCCCTGAGTCGTCTCAATCAACCCCATTACCTCGTCAGCCTGGGGTGTACCGATCACTTTGCTCCAAAGCAAGGTTCCTGAAGAGGAAAACTTGCAAAGCACCATGTCGTCCTGGTTATTCCTGGATGTCAATCCCGTAGCGATGAGATCTCCGGTCACGGTCTCAATGACCCTGTAGAAATTCACACTCCCTGCTAAGCTTACCACCCCTCTTGACCAGATCACATTCCCCATCGTATCGGCGCGCGTTATAATCCCCCCCTCATAGGTCGAAAGATCGGAACTGTACCCGACACCAACAATCTCATTATTCTGCGTTACGATGACATCCCAGTTGGTCTCATGGCCCGAATCTCCATAGGTCTTTGCCCATTGTACCTCCCCAAACCGGTTGTATTTCACCAGGAAGGCATCCGTAAGATTCCCGGTTACCGATTCGGTATAACCTGTAGCATAAAGGCTGCCATAAGGGCCGGATGCCAGATGGTAGTTCCGGTCGTTGGCACTGGTACCGGCACTTTTCTGAAACCTGGTCTGGGCGCTTAACCCCAGCATTCCGAAAATAAAAAGGAAAAGCGTAATTGTTCTGACCATAATGCTGATTGTTTGGGATAACCCACAAATATAAACTAATTAACCCACGTTTTCAATCCTTTGCGATATGAAACACCGAAAAAGGCTACTTTTGCGGTGATGAAAACCAGCGAAGAGAAAAAGATCAGGGCTATCGGGGTATTCTGCGGTTCCTCTGCCGGAGGTTCCGCCATTTATGCGGAAGCGGCTTCGGCTCTCGGACGGCTCCTCGTGAAGAATGAGATCACCATGGTGTATGGTGGTGGGAACATTGGACTGATGGGGGTGATTGCCGATGCGATGCTCGCCGAAGGCGGAAATGTCATCGGGGTTATTCCCGGGCATCTGCTCGACAAGGAACTGGCTCACCAGGGCGTATCGGATATGCGGGTGGTGGAGGGCATGGCCTCCCGAAAAAACCTCATCTATGAACTCTCCGATGCATTCATTGCCATGCCGGGAGGCTTTGGCACCATGGATGAAATTTTCGAAATGCTGACCCAGTTTCAACTGGGGATCTCTGATAAACCTTGCGGATTGCTAAATACCAAGGGCTTTTTCGATCTCCTCGTAAAACAGCTCGATCTCTTTGTCACGGAACGGTTCTTAAGACAAGAACACCGGGATCACCTGCTCATCAGCCACGACCCGGAAATTCTTCTGGCGAAAATGACAGAAGCAGCCCGGCACGGTCTGAACGACCAGGAATGGATAGAAGCATTGAAAATCAACAATAAGTATTAAGATGAAAGTGGTTGGAATCACCGGGACCATCGGTGCGGGCAAAGGAACCATCGTCGAATACCTGATGACCCAAAAAGGGTTCACCCACTATTCAGTAAGAGGGTATCTGATCAGGGAGATCACCCAAAGGGGGTTGCCTTTGAACCGCGACAGCATGGTGCAGGTTGCCAATGAACTCAGGGCAAAGCATTCACCTGCATTCATTGTTGAAGAGCTTTACAGGGAAGCCATTGCCGTAGGAAAGGACTGTGTGATAGAAAGTATCAGGACCCCGGGGGAGGTGGACGCACTGCGCCGTGTTCCCGGGTTTATGTTGCTTGCCGTGGATGCTGAACCCGAAATCCGCTATAGCCGGATTTTTAGCCGTGGTTCTGAAACCGACCAGATAGACTACCGGACTTTTCTGGCGAATGAGGCCAGAGAGATGAATTCAAAGGACCCGAATCATCAGAATCTTCATCAGTGCATCAGGATGGCCGATGTGGTCATGCTCAATAACGGCACAATGAAAGAGCTGTATGATCAGGTTGAAGCCTGGTTGGAAACTGCAAACACATGACCCTGAAGTAAAAACAGAAAATTATGGAACAACAGGAACACTATGTCCGTCCTACCTGGGATGAGTATTTTATGGAAATCGCCCGCACCGTAGCCAAAAGGGCTACCTGCGACCGCGGCAGGAGCGGATGCGTCATCGCCCGCGACAGGCAGCTGCTTGTTTCTGGTTATGTGGGTTCTCCGGTCGGACTTCCCCATTGCGATGAGGTAGGGCATCAGTTCAAAAAAATGACCCATGAGGATGGAAGCGTGACCCAACATTGCGTCAGAACTGTTCATGCAGAGCAGAACGCAATCTGCCAGGCTGCAAAACTTGGCATTGCGCTCAATGGGGCCACACTTTATTGCAAGATGACCCCCTGCCGAACCTGTGCCATGCTTATCATCAACTGCGGAATCAAACGGGTGGTATGCGAATACCGTTATCACGCCGGTGCCGAATCAGAAGAGATGTTCCGCCAGGCAGGCCTTGAAATCAGTTACGTCAATGAAGATGTGCTCCAATATAAAGGGCAACGCATCTCAGGATAAAAACGGGAACATAAATCCGGGTCAGATTCCGAAGCCCAGCTTGAAACCCACCGAAATGCTCGGGAGAACGTAGTCGTATGACCAGCGATCCAGATTCGGTTCGCCGGCTAAGGCACCTGTAAGCTGCCTGGCCGTTGAAAAATACCTCCTCAATCCGATTCCGAGGTATGAATCCACATACAACCTTCCGCCAGGTGAAAAACTCATTATCTTGCCATATTTGAAATGAAAAGCCGCCTGGTGCCGATATTCGTCCATCTCCAGCCATTGGGAAAATGAGCCGTCATTCATGGTTTCCCAACCTTCGCGATGGAAAATCCTGACACGGTACATCCCCTCAAAGGCTAGGTAAGTTCGCCTGGGTAAAAAAATATCACTCTGCGCATCCTCCAGGTAATACCTGAATTCCGTCTTAAACTTCCCGCCACCGGAGCCATTACCCTCATTGAAAAACGAGTTCCCGGGCACAGGCATGATCCACCCGAGCTCGTGCTGCAGGTACATTGGCCAACCTATGCGATACTCTAGCGCTACCTGAAAGGATGGATTGGGCAACTCCATCAGTGCCAGGGGTGAAAACTTGATGAAAGCAGCCGGATAACGATATACAGGGAAAGGGGAAGACTCCTCCTCCCCTTCCTCCTGGGCAATCACGGGATGTATTATCAGCAATAATATCAAAGGGAAAAACCAGCGGGAAAACTTCATAACTAGGGAACTGTAATCGTTGATAAGAGCACCAGGTTGTTCAGGTCAGAATAATCATACTGGTAAATCCCACCGGGACCGGTTACCAGCAAGATGCTGTTGTGGGGAATTACGTCGTATGATTTGATCTGCGGAAAGAAGTGGATGGTGTCGAGGATGGATGGATTGGCAACATTGTAAACACCGAGACCATAGTCTCCATGACATAGAAACAGGGTCTTGTTGTCGATCCCCAGCCCCCAGGGTTCGGG
>JAWOGX010000231.1:0-15958 GCA_046496455.1 Bacteroidales bacterium
GTAACGAAAAGGGATAACCACTTCGTTCGCTTTGTTGATATATCCATATTTCCGGTTCTTCTGCACCAGGGCGATGCCATCTTTAAACCGGGGTTCAGGTGATGACATCAGTTCGTACATGAACGGAATAACGGTGTTGTTCATGCTGTCAATGCAACCCCATTCCCAGAACCTTTTGGCGGCAAATGCCAACCCCTCCGAAAAATTATTCACACGATAATACTCCAGTGGGATCACGACATTGTTCTGCATATCAATAAACCCCCATTTCCGGTCTTTGCATACGGCCATCCACCCGTTGTTCCAACCGTACCAGTGATTCATCTCATCATATTCTGCAGGTATGATGATTTTGCCCTGCATATCTGTAAACCCCCATTTCCCGTTCTTTTTCACCACAGCCATTCCGTCAGCTGGCTTGTACCACAGATCATCCCAGACAAACGGGATCACAGTTTCCCCTTTGGTATTGATGAGGCCGTATTGTTCACCAAGACGGGTCCGGGCATATCCATCCCGCGAAAATTCCATCGGATGATCAAACCGGTATTCGATCACGAGCTTCCCCTTGTCGTTAATGACACCCCACTTTCCATCTTTTTTTACGGCGATGTATCCATTGTTGAAATTCCATGAAGTGGACTCGTAAACAGGTTGAATGATCACCTTCCCACTGGTTGTCCTGAATCCGGTCAACGAATCCTCTTTAAAGGTAACAATCGATTTGCGGGGCACACATGATGCAACAATGATCAGTAACAGAAACAGGGTGGTGTTTCGGCGAGCTTTCATATTTCATCGTATTGGTAAGATTGGAAGACTTGTAAAAGGTATACCAACGCTCCGTGATTTTGTTTATTTTTGATTCATGTCATTTTGTTCCGATCAGATCTGGGTTGCCATTCCTGCCATGGATGAAAGGGATTGGCTGCCGGCGACCATTGCGTCGCTGGCAGAACAGACTGTGCAGGATTTTAACGTGATCGTGTGTGTGAATCAACCCGATGTGTGGTGGAGGGATCCTCTGAAAAAAGGGATCTGTGAACGAAACATGGAGACATTGGGCGCCTTGCAGGCTGATATTGACAGGGTTCCTTTCCGGCTCCACATTATTGACCATTGTTCACCCGGTAAAGGCTGGCCAGAGGGGAGGGGAGGGGCAGGCATGGCACGGCGCACTGCAATGGACGAAGCTTTCAGAACTGGTGGCGAGCATTCGGTCATCGTTTCCACCGATGCCGATACGGTCTTTGACCCCGGTTACCTTGACGATATTGTTGTCAGGATGAACAGCCGGCCGGATGCCCTGGCTATCGCCTCACCTTACTACCATCACCTTACCGGGCAGGAACCTGTCGACAGGGCGGTCATCCGTTACGAGTTGTACATGAGGTCGTACCTGCTGAACCTCCTCAGGATCAAAAGTCCTTATGCCTTCACCGCGATCGGGTCCGCAATGGCCCTAACGGGTAAAGGTTACAGGAAAACCGGTGGTGTGCCCCTTTTGCAGGGGGGCGAAGACTTCTACCTTTTGCAGAAGGTTGCCAAAGCCGGAAATATTCTGAACTGGATCCCTTCCAGGGTCTATCCTGCTGCCAGGGCCAGTGCCCGTGTTGCCTTCGGAACAGGCCCAGCCATCGAAGCCGGCATCAATGGCGACTGGTCGGCCTATCCGGTCATCCATCCCCGCCATCTTGAACCTCTTGCCCGATGGTACGAAATGATCCCGGATCTTTTCTTCCAGGATAGGCCAACCCCCATTGATTCCTATTTATTGGAACAGTTCGGGTACACCGGAATCTGGCAATCCATCCGGCAGAATTGTGCTTCGCTCCATACTTTTAAGAAGGCTGTCCATCAGAAAATCGATGGGCTCCGAACCTGGCAAATGCTGCGAAAGTCCATGGCAGACGAAAGTGATGACGCAGCAATCCTGGCAAATGTTGAATTGTTCCTTCCCGATTCCGCCTGCTTGATTAAGAATGGGTTCGAAGCATCCCCTCTGTCGGATCTGGCTACCCTCCGTGACCGGATGTTCGGTCTTGAAATGCAAATGAGAAAGGAATCTGATGAAAAAATTTGACCTGATCACCATCCTGGGCCCGACAGCTTCCGGAAAAACCGCTCTTGCTGCCCAGCTCGCACACAAGATCGGTGGCGAGATCATTTCAGCCGATTCCCGGCAGGTTTACCGCGGTATGGATATCGGCACCGGGAAAGACCTGGATGAGTATCTGCTTGATGGCTATAAGATTCCGCATCATCTCGTGGATATTGCTGCACCGGGCGAAGCCTATGACCTGTACAGGTTTGTGCAGGATTTTTATACAGCCTATGATCAAATACGATCAAGGGGAAAACAGCCCATCATGTGTGGTGGGAGCGGGATGTACCTGGAAGCTGTTATCGGTGGATACCGGTTGAAGCCCGCCCAGGTCAATGCGCGATGGCGTTCGGAATGGGATCAGATGAGCCAGGGGGCGCTCGTGGAGATGCTGAAAGAGCTGCGCCCACTTCACAACATTACCGATATCAGGGATCGCGAGCGCCTTTACCGTGCGCTCGAGATAGCCCTGTCCGGTGAGGGGCAAAATATTGCTGACACGAAGGATGCCGGCTTGTCACTGCTGATTATTGGCGTTGATATGCCCAGGGCTCTCCTCAGGCAACGAATCACCGAAAGACTGAATGCAAGATTGGAAGCAGGTCTGGTAGATGAAGTGCAAAACCTGATCAACAGGGGCGTTGCCCCTGATAAACTCCGCTATTACGGGCTGGAATACCGCTATGTAACCGACTACATTACCGGCTTAACTGATTATCCGACAATGGTTTCCCTGCTCAATACGGCAATACACCAGTTCGCCAAACGTCAGATGACCTGGTTCCGGAGGATGGAAAAGAAAAACATCCTGATCCACTGGGTTGACGGGAATCAGGATGTTTACAAAAAACTGGAGACTATACTTCAGTGTCTCGAAGATTAAAAGTGGAACAGGATCTTAATGATACCACCATAATTATCGGTATCAAGGGAGAACCCGCTGCCGTTTCCACCAAGCCGTTCCATTTCATCAACTTTTGCATCAGCAATATTCCAGTATTCGACTGTCCCTTTGGAGTCGCCTCTGCTCATGATGCCCAGTCCCCATCCGAACTCACCGCCCAGCGAGAGCTTCGGGAAGATGAAATACTCTGCCCCCACAAATAACCTGGCGCCAAACATAAATCCAAAGCCATCCTTGGCGTTTAAAACCCTTGCCCCAGCCATCGGAATGTTATAGCCGAAATCGTGTGTTGTCGGCATTGGGTTCGTTGAGGTGATTTCATTGCCATAGACGTAGCTGTCGCTCTCGCTCATAACGCCCAGCATAGCCTCTGCGCCGTAAAATCCCTGCATCCGGTATATGCCTTTGCGCTTTTCCATACCAATGGACAGGTAAATGTTCGTTTCCTTATTGGTGTATTTGTCAAGAACCTGATCCTCCCCTGTGGCATCAAAGTCGTCTTTGACATAAACACCTTCTGTTAATGAAGTCAGCCCAATCCGGAGTCCTACCCGGAGCGCTGTCAGATCAGTAAGGAAATATTTTCCAAAAATGGATTGATTTCCATTCACAAAATCCCAATGGGTTGAATTCCAGGTGTTGCCGTTCATGGCGTTGCCGAGATATTCAAGCATGGGTAAGGCATTGACACCCAGTGCGAAGTCGCCTGCCTGTGGTAAAACAGGGATTCCTTTCTTGGAGGTGAGCTGTGCATTGGCCGTGCTTGCCAGCAACAGCATCGCCACAAAAAATGTCAACATTTTTTTCATAGCTAAAAATTTTGATGATTAATTAGGTTATGGGCTACTTTAGCGATCCCAAAGATAATCGATAAAGATCCCAAAACAAAGTTTTGTTAAAAAAAAATGCATCATGCCAGGTTAACATGTGATGAAAGTCCTCTCCTGCTGGAATACAAGGTGCAACGAATGCTCATTTGGAACGAAGGGAGGAACTTCTCTGCCCTGCAAAGGGTTTTGAATGGGGTTGTCGGATCCTGGAAAAAGATACGCGATTGCAGCCATTTTTGATTTCTGTTTCGTAACCTCTATTTTTGTTCTATAAAAATTTAATATCTTTAAACAAAACTTGGTTTCCGTGGTTTAAGCCTGTAGTACGAATCATCTTAAAATATTTCCCTATGTTAAATACCCGATTCCTGTTAAAATTGTTGATATTGCTCGTTGCGACGGGTAGCTCCCTGCTCCCTGCAGACGCTTTTGGGCAGCGTGGGGTGATCCGGGGCCGGATCTTCGATGAGCAGACCAATGCCCCCATCCCTTTTTCGAGCATTGTTATTGTTGACCTGGGTATTGGCGCCACGAGTGACCTTGACGGCAATTACCTGATCACCGGTGTAGAACCAGGATTCAGGCAGTTGCGGGCAAGCTCGGTTGGCTATGAAACGCGCATTACCGAAGAATTCATGGTTACCAACGCACTCACAACCTTTGTTGACATCCCGATGAAGCAGGCTGTCCTTACCGTTGAGTCTTTTGTGGTCACCACTTCCGCTTTCAGAAAAGATGCTGAAAGCCCTGTTTCGATGAGAACCATCACGCTGAGCGAAATCGAGAAAAGTCCCGGAGGAAACCGCGACATCAGCAGGGTGATTCAATCACTTCCCGGGGTCTCTTCCAGCGTCTCTTTCCGCAACGATGTGATCGTAAGGGGAGGAGGTGCCAGCGAAAACCGTTTTTACCTTGACGGCATGGAGATCCCGAACCTGAACCACTTCGCCACCCAGGGCGCTTCCGGTGGCCCGGCCGGGATCATCAACACCGACTTCCTGCGTGAAGTGGACTTCTACAGCGGAGCGTTTCCCGTAAACAGGGGGAATGCCCTGAGCTCGGTGATCGATATGAAGCAGGTCAATGGCAGCCAGGAGAAACTTAACTTCAGGGGATCAGTGGGCGCCACCGACCTGGCCCTGACCGCCAACGGCCCGATAGGCGAAAACACCACCTATGTGGCATCCCTCAGAAGATCCTACCTGCAGTTCCTCTTCCAGGTGATCGGGCTCCCTTTCCTCCCCACTTACACCGATTACCAGGTGAAAGTGAGAACCAAAATCAACCAGAAAAATGACATCACCTTCCTCAGCCTCGGAGCCCTGGACAGGTTTGAACTCAATACCGGCATAGAAAACCCCTCCGAGGAACAGCAATACATAGTCGGATACCTCCCTGTGAATAACCAGTGGAACTATGCCATCGGTGCTGTTTACCGCCACTATGGCGCAAAATTTACGGATACCTGGGTCATAAGCCGGAATATGCTCGACAATCAGCAGGTAAAATATGCCAACAATGATGAATCCTCACCCCAGAACCTTTTGCTGGATTATACTTCCCAGGAGATTGAGAACAAAATCCGCTATGAACACAAGGGGAAATTCATGGGATATGATGTGCTCGTTGGCGGTGGTGCAGAATACGCAAAATATCTGAACAGCACCTATCAGAAAACCTTTGCCCAGGGGGAATCCCTGACGCTGGATTACGATTCATTCCTGGATTTGTACAAATGGAGTGGGTTTGCCCAGGCTTCGAAAGGATTTCTCAAAGATAACCGCCTCCTCCTCTCTGGCGGTTTCAGATTAGACGGAAACAGCTATAGCCCGGAGATGACAAACCCCCTGAAGCAGTTCAGCCCGAGGATTTCAGCCTCTTACGCCTTCGCCCCGAAATGGTCTGTCAACTTCAATACAGGCAGGTTTTTTCAGCTCCCCCCATATACTACGCTTGGTTTTCGTGATGCCCAGGGCATACTGGTCAATAAATCGAATGACCTGAAGTATATACGCGCCGATCATCTCGTGGGTGGTATCGAATACAACCGCACTCCCAATTCAAAACTATCAGTGGAAGGTTTCTGGAAAAATTACGCCAACTATATGTTCTCCGTCCGGGATTCTGTCTCTCTTGCCAGCAAAGGGGCCGATTTTGGCACCTTTGGCGACGAAGAGGTCACCAGCACTTCCGACGGCAGAGCCTATGGACTTGAACTCCTGTTGCGTGAAAAGAGCCTCCGGGGATTCAATATCATCCTCTCCTATACTTTCGTCCGCAGTGAGTTCATTGAGCGTGGCGATCAGTGGGTCCCCTCTGCCTGGGACAACAGGCACCTCATCAACTTCCTGGTGCAGAAAAGTTATAAAAACTGGGACGCAGGCTTCAGGTGGCGGTTCGTCGGCGGCACTCCCTATACCCCTTTCGATGTGGAACTCTCATCCCTGAAAGATGTGTGGAATACCAACTTCCGGGGATATATCGACTATTCCAGGTATAACCAGGCAAGACTCAGTTCAGGACACCAACTCGACATACGTGTCGACAGGCAGTTCTATTTCGACAAATGGTCACTGATGCTTTATCTTGATGTACAGAACGCCTATAATTTCCAGGCCGAATCGCCCCCGGTATATCTGCTTGATCGTGATGCAAATGGCTTGCCCTTGACCGATCCTGCAGACCCGTCGAAATATGTACTGAAGGAACTCAGAGTCCAGAGTGGTACTGTGTTGCCTTCCATTGGCATCATCATAGAATTATAAATCAGGATTAGAAAAACCCAGCATAAATTTCAAAAGTATGAGAATCAAAAATATCACCAAAAGGGTAATACTGCCGGGAGTCATTGTGCTCGCAGGAATTTTTGGCCTGATGACCGGTTGTACCGGTAACAAACCATTTGCCGACAACACCCCTCCGGACCGCTTCTCCTATGTCAGTGACACCACCGGAATGCCCTTTGAAATCCATTTTCAAAGGGGCCAGTACCATAACCACCCACTGATGGTTTTCTGGATCGAAGACCTTGAAGGGAATTATGTGAAAACAATCTATATTGCCCAGTCTATCGGAAAGGGCATCTTTCGTTACGGCGCAAAGGATGAAGGCCACTGGGAACCCGGTGAGATACAGCGTCCGGCGTCGCTGCCTTATTGGGCGCATAAACGTGGAGTGAAAAATGATCTTGGCAATTATATCCCCTCCCCAAAAATGCCAATGCCTGATGCCGTTACGGGACCCACCCCGAAACGCAATTTCATCCTGAAGTTCAATACCGGCAAGGTTGTATCCGATCAGTTTGTGCTGAAGATGGAGATCAACCAGACCTGGGATTTTAATGAATACTGGACCAACGGGAAGTTCCCCGGCAACCAGGAATACATCACCTCCTGCCAGCCTGCACTGGTGTACGAAGCCCGGATCAACATGACCGACGGGGTCCAGGAATATATCATGAAAGCGGTGGGGCACAGCCATTATGATGGCAGCGACGGCTCACTCACCACCGATCTGAGCACCATCACAACAGCCCTGGATATTGCACGCGAAGTGAAAGTTGTATTTCCTTGATTCAGAGATCGTTTGCTCTGTCCTTCAGCAATGGCACAAACCTGAAGGCACCGTGATGCTCGGTTTTGAATTCCGTTTCGCTTACCCTGATCATACGTATCATCGTCTGAGTGCCGGCACCAACCGGTATCACCAGCCGTCCGCCAATTTTAAGCTGTTTCTGCAAGGCATCAGGTATTTCAGGTGCCCCTGCGGTGACAATGATGCCGTCGAAGGGCTGAAATGAAGGCAGCCCTTTGTATCCATCACCGTAGAAAAACTGTGGCCTGTAACCGATCTCAGGAAGAAAAGCCTTGGTCTTAAGATACAGTTGGCGCTGCCGTTCAATGGTGTACACCTTGGCTCCCAAAGCCAGCAGCACACACGCCTGGTATCCGCTGCCAGTGCCTACCTCCAGGATTTTATGCCCTTTCTGAACCTCCAAAAGTTCGGTCATAAAGGCAACGGTGTAAGGTTGAGAAATGGTCTGCCCTGACCCGATCGGGAAGGGCTTGTCCTGGTAAGCAAACTCCACAAAGGAGGAGTCCAGGAACAAATGTCGCTGTATCGAACCTATCGCCTCCAGAATTCGTGGGTCACGGATCCCTTTCTGCCGTATTTCTTCTGTCAGCTTGCGTCGTAAACCCTGGTGACGGTATGTGTCTGTCATGCCGGCAAAATTACGAAATCGCCACCATATCTCCTCTGTTGGTTTGCCCGCTGTTAAAAAAACATTAACTTTGCCCGCAAATTCAACTAACATGCTAAAAATCGGAGTTTTAGGCGCGGGTCACCTCGGAAGGATCCACCTCAACTGTATTCGTGAAATTGACGGGTTTGAGCTGGTAGGGTTCTATGACACCAACCCGGAAATCTCCAAAAGTGTTGAAGAACAAACGGATCTTCGCGGGTTTGACTCCATTGAAGCCCTGATAGA
Organism: Bacteroidales bacterium; assembly: GCA_046496455.1. GTDB lineage: Bacteria > Bacteroidota > Bacteroidia > Bacteroidales > SKPS01 > SKPS01. Next base: position 8,328 of record JAWOGX010000231.1, read on the forward strand.
TGAAGTGGATGTTGTTGATATTGTTACACCTACCATCTCCCATTTTTACTATGCATCCCTTGCTCTGAGAAATTCAAAGCATGTCTTTATCGAAAAGCCGCTGGTCACCTCTCCGGCCGAAGCCCGTGAACTGATCAAAATTGCCGATGAAGCGCACACCAAAGTTCAGGTCGGGCATGTCGAACGGTTCAATCCTGCCTTCATCGCTGCCAGCCCTTATATCTCAAACCCGATGTTCATCGAAGCCCACCGCCTTGCCCCGTTTAACCCCCGCGGAACCGATGTCCCGGTAATCCTTGACCTGATGATCCACGATATTGATATCGTCCTCGCCACAGTGAACTCCAGGGTGCGTAAAGTGAGTGCCAGCGGCGTGGCCGTCATCTCCGACCAGCCCGATATCGCCAATGCACGCATCGAATTCGAAAACGGATGCGTTGCCAACCTCACAGCAAGCAGGATTTCCATGAAGAAAATGAGAAAAACCAGGTTCTTCCAGCGTGATGCCTATATCGCAGTCGATTTCCTCGACAAAAAAACTGAAATCATCCGCATGAATGAAATTGATCATATTCCCGATGACCCAATGGCTATGATCTTTGACCCCGGTAACGGAAATCCCCTCAAAAGAGTTTATGTCGAATCTCCCGAAATACCTTCCCTGAATGCCATCCGAACAGAACTTGAGAGTTTTCACCGTGCAATTGTTACAAATTCTGTCCCCCCTGTCACAATTAATGACGGGTGGAATGCGTTGGATGTAGCATACCAGATCCTTGAGAAAATTAAAGTCTGATCTCCCTATTACTGTAACTGTCTGATAATTATGAATATCAGGAAAAACTTGCGACGTGTTGCCGTATGGTGTTTCGCCATTTTCACCCTAACCGGTTGTGAATTACTCGACAGACCCGAACAGATACCTGCCTTTGTCCATATCCCTGAAATTACTTTGATTGACAATTCTGCCGTGAACGCAGGATCACTTTCATCCAAAATAGTGGACGCATGGGTTTATATCGATGATCAGCTTATCGGTGCCTTTGAACTTCCATGCACATTTCCTGTCCTGATGGAGGGGGAGCACAGGATCACCGTGTATGCCGGAATCTATATGAACGGAGTGAAAACGACCAGGGTGTATTACCCTTTTTACACCGGGTTTGAAAAGAATATTACCCTGGTACCCGACAGTATCATCACTGTTCAGCCCGTGGTTGCTTATAGCAGTGTTGTTAAGTTGCCGTTCCATGAAAACTTTGAGTTGGGCGGAGTTATGCTTGAGGATGGCACGAAGAGCCTGACCTCTCTGTTTAAAACCAGTGACAGTGCAGAGGTCTTTGAAGGAAATTTCTCCGGCAAGGTTGTGCTCAATGATACCGATTCCGTTTTCCAGGCTGTCTCAATCCAGTCATACCAGCTGCCAACTGCAGGCGGTAATGTCTTCGTCGAACTCAATTACAAGTCAGAAGCAGATATTATCATCGGGATATACGCCATCAAGGCATCTCAAATCATTGCCCATGAGGTGGCAGGTGTCCTCCCCAAAAATGAATGGAATAAAATCTACATCAACCTTACTCCGGCTGTTTTCAGGGAGAATGACGCCCTGAGTTTTAAAATCTTCTTCGGATCTCTGCTTCCGTCGGGCAAATCGGAAGCCACAGTCCTTATCGACAATATTAAACTTCTCCATTTTTAGCCATAACCTATGGGAAGCCGAACCAAAGAAACCATCAAATTCATCATTGCCGACCTGTTGGCCGCTGCACTGGCCTGGGGTGTTTTCTTTGTTTACCGGAAACAACTTATAGAACCGGACATTCTGCAGAATTTCAGCAGAATTACCGACGACCCCAATTTCCTCCTCGGCACCACCTTGATACCGGTAGCATGGATCATCTATTACGCTTTTTCGGGCAGTTACAGGAAAATCCTCAGAAAGGCGAGAATGAGAGAGCTCGGCCTTACGGCGCTGCAATCTGTGGTTGGTGTGACCGTGATCTTTTTTGTGTTGATTCTTGACGATATCACGATCTCGCACATCACCTATTATCAGAGTTATTTTACCCTGCTGATCCTTCATTTCGTCCTTACAGTTACATTCAGGCTTGTGCTTACAACCCTGATTGTGCAGAGGATACACGCCCGGAAAATCGGGTTCAATACCATCATCATCGGGAGTGGCCAGGCAGCTCTTGATATTTACCATGAGCTTGAAAGCCAGCCAATTTCACACGGCAACCGGTTGATCGGTTTTGTGCATAGCCGGAACGGCACAGAGCGCTATTCGCTTACAGGATTGTTGGAGCATTTTGGCAGCTACCACAGGATCAAATCTTTGGTAAAGGCTTATGATGTGGAGGAGGTGATCATTGCCCTGGATGAAAACGAACAGCATATGGCCAGGGATATCATCACTGAGCTTGAAGATGCCCCTATCGTGATCAAAATCACTCCTGACCTTCGTGATCTGCTTCTGGGCAGTGTGAAAATGACAGCCATTTTCCATGCTCCGCTGATCGTGATTTATCCCGACCTGATGCCGGCCTGGCAGGAGTTCATGAAAAGGTTGATCGATATCACGGTATCTTCCCTGGCGCTGATTGTTCTGTTGCCACTCTATCTCTTTATTGCTGCAGGTGTGGTAATCTCATCCAAAGGGCCGGTGTTCTATTCTCAGGAGCGGATCGGACTGTACGGGAAGCCTTTTACCATGTTTAAATTCAGGTCGATGTACGTAGATGCAGAGGAAAACGGGCCACAGCTCTCCTCTTCGAACGACAGCAGGATTACCCCATTCGGAAAATTCCTGCGAAAGGTTCGCTTCGATGAGCTTCCTCAGTTTTTTAATGTACTTATCGGTGAAATGTCGCTCGTTGGACCCCGCCCGGAACGAAAATACTATATTGATAAAATCGTCCAGCGGGCCCCACATTACAGGATTCTTCACAAAGTGAAGCCCGGGATCACCTCCTGGGGAATGGTCAAATATGGTTATGCCGAAACCATCGAACAGATGATCGAAAGGATGAAATTTGACATCCTCTATATTGAAAACATGTCGTTGGCAACCGATTTTAAGATACTCATTTACACGGTGCTGATTGTGATCCAGGGAAGAGGAAAATAGCAAAAAAAAACCGGGCATTGCTGCCCGGCAAAATTTCTATAGCTGGCCGTACATGATTTTTAAGACAATCTCCTCAATCTCTTTGTCTTTCGTCTTGGGTTCATACTGCATTTTCAGATTGTAACCAAAGATACGACCGATCCCTTGCCAGAAAAAAGCCCTGAAAGTGCCACGCAGCTCTGAAACCAGATCATATCCGGTCTGGCCTGTCTCCCTGTCGACCAGTTTTAAAAGAATAACCCCCTGGCTGAAGGTCAGTTTCCTGAGCTCCTTGCCAAATTCAGCGTCGAGGTCTTCTTCAGCACGCCTCATGATTTCCTTTCTCTCCTTCTCGGAATTTGTTGCGAGCAGTTGTTCATTGTATTCCCTCAGCTTGATCCCGGCAAGCCTTGCGTAAGGATAGACCCTTTTGACATTTCGGACAAGCCTGTTGTATTGGTCCCGCTCTTTCTTCGATTTGAAAACCTTGGGTGAGAAAAAATGGAATACAGGGAGCGTGTGGTAAACGAATGTATCCCCTTCAATAATAACACATTTTACGAGCTGTGGGGTGGTGGGTTTCTGGGTTTGGGCAAGGGCCCCTCTGTCAACAGGGGAAAGCCCGAACACCATTGCCGCCAAAGCTATCAGAAAAGTCGAATGCTGTTTCATTATTCACACCGATTTGAATTTCTCCGTACAAAGGTAAGGGTAGTTTTCTGACGATCCTGCCATAGTCTTCACGGAGCTTGTTTTTAAACGGCACTGAAAGTTCAATTATTATGCCACCCGCAATGACAAATCAGGCCACTTTAAGCCTTGCTATGTTTGTTCTGGAGAGCCTTTCGGTTGCATAGTTCAGGTCTACATGCAGGCTTTTCACCTCTTTTCTGGAGGGAAGATGGAACATGTCGTCGGTGAGGATCGCTTCGAAAATGGATCTTAAGCCGCGTGCACCCAGTTTGAATTCTACAGCCTTTTCAACGATGAAATCAAAGACCGCATCATCAATGGTCAGCTTAATGCCATCCATTTCAAACAACCTTTTAAACTGCTTAACGATGGCGTTTTTGGGTTCAGTAAGGATCCTTTTGAGGATTTCCGGGTCGAGCGGATTCAGGTAGGTAACCACCGGCATCCGGCCTACAATTTCCGGGATGAGCCCGAATTTCCTGAGGTCCTGTGGGGAAATATACTGAAGCATATGCTCTTTGTCAATCTCTTGTTCCCGGGCAGGGGAGGAGTATCCGATCACACCGGTCTGCATTCGGGATGCGATGATCTTATCCATGCCGTTGAAGGCCCCTCCGCAGATGAACAGGATATTCTTGGTATCCACCTGGATCATCTTCTGTTCGGGATGCTTCCGTCCGCCCTGGGGCGGTACATTGACGGAGGTTCCTTCAAGCAACTTCAGCAGCGCCTGCTGGACTCCCTCGCCCGATACATCCCTGGTGATGGAAGGATTGTCGCCTTTGCGGGCGATTTTGTCAATCTCATCAATAAAGACTATCCCCCGCTCTGCAGCAGCAACATTGTAATCAGCAGACTGAAGGAGCCTCGTCAGTACACTCTCGACATCCTCTCCCACATAACCCGCTTCTGTGAGCACGGTTGCATCGGCAATGCAGAAAGGAACCTGGAGCATCCTGGCAATGGTCCGCGCAAGCAGCGTTTTGCCCGTTCCGGTTTCACCGACGAGAATGATATTCGATTTTTCGATTTCAACCTCATCATCAGTATGCATTTTGGCTTGCCCGACGGTTTTCCTGCCTGAAGCCCTGGAAACCCCGATCCTTTTATAGTGGTTGTAAACTGCTACGGCAAGCACCATTTTGGCTTGATCCTGCCCGATAACATACTGGTCAAGGTATGCTTTGATCTCACGAGGCTTCATGACCACCAGGTCGCCGATCATCTGCTCCTGTTTCTTCGGGAGCTCTTCGGCAAGGATCATGCTTGCCTGGCTGATGCATTCATCACAGATGTAAGCATCTATACCCGAAATGAGCAAATTGGTCTCCTTCCGCCGCTTGCCGCAGAAGGAGCATTGTTCCCCGTCATTATGCATTGCCATCGCTGTGATTTTTAGTTTGATGTGATCCGTATGGGTATACGTTTATTTCTTCTTGGTGTTGCGGTGAAGCACTTCGTCAATCATGCCGTAACCCAGGGCTTCTTCGGCAGTCATCCAGTAGTCGCGGTCAGAATCCTTTTCAAGCTTTTCATAAGACTGGCCTGAATGGGTTGCAATGATCTCGTACAGCTCCTTCTTCAGTTTCAGGATTTCCCTGGCGGTGATTTCGATGTCGGAGGCCTGCCCGGATGCTCCACCCATCGGCTGGTGGATCAGCACCCTGGAGTGGGGGAGGGCAGTCCGTTTCTTCGGAGCCCCGGCGCAAAGCAACACTGCACCCATGGATGCTGCCATCCCCGTACAGATCGTCGCGACATCCGGGCCTATGTATTGCATCGTGTCATAAATACCCAGGCCGGCATAAACGGATCCACCCGGTGTGTTCAGGTAAATCTGAATGTCTTTCTTTGCATCGGCCGATTCCAGGAACAGTAGCTGTGCCTGGATGATGTTTGCAACATCGTCATTGATCGGTACACCCAGAAAAATAATCCTGTCCATCATCAGCCTGGAAAATACGTCCATCTGGGCAATGTTCAACTGCCGCTCCTCAATGATATTCGGAGTGATGTACCCTGATGTGACAGAGGTGTAGTGGTCCAGCGTGATCGAATTGATACCCGCATGCCTGATTGCATATTTCCTGAATTCGTTCTTGTCCATGACTGAAAGGTGTTTGATTGTTTTGATTAACCCTTGATGAGGGATTTGAATTCTTCTGAAGATATGGTTTCCCTGGTGTACGGTACTGTTTCGCTGATCAATGAAGATATTTTCTCTTCGATGATCCGGTCGGCTATCTGTTCAGCCTGTTTCCGGTCTTTGCGGATGTTTTGCATGATCGACTGGACTGTCATTTTCCGCTGTTCGTCAATGGCTTCATCCTCCGGTGTGTCCATACCCAAAGCTTTGTAAATAAAAGTGTAATAATCATCCTCTTTGACATCAATCTGATTGTCATCAATGATCTGGCTGCGAAGCAGGGCGATCCGCAGCTGGTTAGCATAGTCTTCGTAATGGTTTTCAATGTCTTCCAGGCTGGTCACCCTTCCTTCTTCCCCACTTTCCATAAGCCATCTTTTCAGGAAATCATCAGGCAGGGTTATCGCTGTGTCACGAAGCAAGGCATCCAGGGTGTCGTTGTACATCTTTGTTTCAGCCTGTTTTGCATACGTGGCACTGACATCTTTCCTGACCCGCTCGCGCAGCTCTTCTTCTGAGGTGAGATTATCGGAAGGAAACACTTCACTGAGAAGTTTTTCATCAACCTGTGCCGGGACGTGTTTTCTGATGTTGGTAATCCTGAAATCAAACTGATTGAGGGGATGAGGCAGGTCGTTGGCCTGCATGTTCAGCAAGGCAGCCACCTCAGCTTCGTTACCAAAGGCATCCATTGGATTCATCCGGATCACCTTTTCCTTGCCGGCGCCGACGAACTGGTTGCGTATCTCTTCGTTAACGATTTTTTCGATCATCAGGTGTCCGTGAGCATGAATGCCCCCGTTGAACTGTTCACCTGAATCGTTCACCTCATCAATTTCACAGTAAACCAGATCTTCCGGCCCGGCAAGTTCCGCATCCTCGAAGCTGCCATAGCTTTTTCTGATATGGTTGATGTAATCTTCAACTTCATGCGCTGCAGGTTCGATCTCATAGCGCTTTATCCCTTCGGTCTTTTCAAGGTTCAGGCTCACTTCAGGGCGGAGGGCAATGTCAAAATAGAAACTGAATTGCTCATCATGGTCAAAATCAATCGGACGCTGTTTGTCACGGTTTGGCAAAGGGGATGCAATCGTCCTGATGTCGTTTTCTTCCAGGTGGTTTTGTAATGCATCAGAGATCATGTTGTTGATCTCATCAGCGAGAATTGCTTTGCCATACATTTTATGCACCACTCCCATGGGCACTTTCCCTTCACGAAAACCGGGCATCTTCACCTTTTTCCGGTAATCCCTCAGTTTCTCTTCTACCCTTGATGCGTAATCGGCTTTTTCAACTTCAATGCAAACCGTTGCTGTAAGTGCTCCGGTACTTTCCTGTGTGATATTCATGGATGATGTTTTGGATTAAAAATGTGCGGATGAAGGGACTCGAACCCCCACGCCTTTCGGCACCAGATCCTAAGTCTGGCGCGGCTACCAATTACGCCACATCCGCTTGCAGGATTTACTTTGAAAGCGGGTGCAAAGATACACCTTTTTCCTACATCGAAAGCGGGCTTTCGAAAATATCTATGCCATTTTCCGGTTGCAGGAATTGATAAATAACAAATGCAAAATGTGTTTTTTTGGCATAACTCATCCCTTATTTTCTGTTGGAGTTGTTGATTTTTTTCGGAAATTGCAGCCTCATTGCTTCAACAGCAAAAGATTCATATTATTC
>JAWOGX010000234.1:0-4777 GCA_046496455.1 Bacteroidales bacterium
GAGGCTCGATGGCAGGATTGTGCGCCAGGTGGAGTCGTATTCGAACCGGATTCCTCCCATGGAAGGATTTGGCTCATCCTGCAGGTAGTAAAAGTAGAACTTGTCGTCGATGAGGCCGGATGCCCACTCTTCAAATTTACCGCTGAGGGCGATCTCTTCGATTTCAGCGGGACTATACCCGGCGGCAAATAATCCCCCGACAATGGCACCGATGGAAGTTCCGGTAACGTAATGAATGGGGACATGGTTCTCCTCCAGGGCTTTGAGTACCCCGATGTGGGCAAGCCCTTTTGCGCCTCCGCCTCCGAGTACCAATCCCACTTTCTGTGCCTGCAGGGAGAGGCTTGCTGCAGTGATCAGCAGGATTGGAATCCAGAGCCGGCGGAGTGGTGCGGAGGTCATCGCAGTTGGTCTGTTATGGTATCATTGCCATGGCCTGTTCCAGATCGCTGATAATGTCATCGCAATCCTCGATCCCTACGGAGAATCGCACCAGGCCATCGCTGATACCCGCCTCGGCCCGTTTGGCCGCCCCTAATTTGGAATGGGTCATGGATGCCGGATGCTGAATCAGGGTCTCGATACCACCCAGGGAAACAGCAAGGATGGCCAGTTTTACACTGTTCATCATTGTTTTCCCTGCTTCGAGCCCACCTTTGAGGCCAAAGGAGATCATGCAACCGGGGCCGTCCATCTGTTTATTGCCAAGCTCATATTGAGGATGGGACTTTAACCCGGGGTATAGCACCCATTCGATTTTAGGGTGATTCTCAAGCCACTCCGCAATCTTTATAGCCGATTGCTGCGCACGGTCAATCCGGATACCCAGCGTTTTTAATCCACGACGGGCAAGATAGGCCTGGTGGGGGTCCATATTGCATCCCATATTCACCATAACACCCCTCAGTCTGTCATACACTTCTTTTGTCCTGGCTACAAGCATTCCCGCCACCACATCCGCATGGCCGTTGATAAATTTGGTCATGCTGTGCAAAACGATATCAACACCGAATTCGATTGGCCGCTGCAGGTAGGGGCTGCAAAATGTATTATCAACGCAGACCAGAATATTGTGCTCTTTTGCCAGTGCACAGACTGCAGTGAGGTCGGTGATCCCCATTGTCGGGTTTGCAGGGGTTTCGAGGTAGATGAGCCTGGTGTTTTCCCTGATCGCTTCCTTCACGTGGTTGATGTCTGTGGCGTCAACGTAGGTGCTTTCAATCCCGAACCTGCTGAAAACGGAATCCATCACGCCACGTGAAGGACCGTACACGGCATTATGACTTACCATATGGTCGCCCTGTGACAACAAGGCTGCATAAACTGTGGACACAGCCCCCATCCCTGAAGCAGTGGCAATTCCACCGTAACCGCCTTCAAGTTCAGCAACGGTAACTTCCAGGTCGTGGATCGTGGGGTTGCCAATCCTGGTGTATATGTATCCGTCACTCTCTCCGCTGAAACAGGCTGCCCCGTGGTCGACATTTTCAAACCTGAACGTGGATGACTGGTAAATCGGGGTGACTGCACTGCCCATCGGGTCCTTGATGCCCCCTGCATGAATAAGTTTGGAGTTGAATCCCATCTTTTCTGATCCCATCATTATAATTTTTTAGGTTTTCGATTATCTTTGCAAAGATAGACCGCTTTCATCAAAAGAAAAAACTGACTTCAAAACAACCAAAAACAGAAGCGTTATGGAGAAGGCAAAGATGTGGGATAATGTTAAAATTCACTACACAGGTTACCGTTCCGATAATTCTATTTTCGATTCAACCACAGCACGTGAACCGCTGGTTATTCAGATTGGCAGTGAATTTCTCATCCAGGGGCTGGAGGATGCGCTTATCGGCATGGCTCCGGGTGAAGTGAAACGCATTGTTGTCAAACCGGAGGATGGTTACGGTGAAATCGACAAAGAATTGATTATCAGTGTAAACCGCAAGGAGGTTTTTGGGGATCTTGATGTTAAGGTGGGCCAGATCATAGAATTGCCCAACGATGAAGTTGGCGTGCTGACCCTGAAGGTGCTGGAAGTGGGGGACAAGACGGTACTGCTGGATGGAAACCATAATCTTGCGGGTGAGACCCTCACCTTTGACCTTGAGCTGATCGAAATTGTCCCTTTATAATCAATCAAACCTGATAGCCCTGATGGGTGTGATCTTTCCTATGATGTAGGAGGGGATGATCATGACCAGGATGCATATCACAATCACACCGGCATTGATGAGGAGAATGTCAGGTATTTCAAGCGCCATAGGCACTTTGTCAAGATAATAGCTCTCCTGGTCAAGTTTAAGGATTCCCGTTTTTTGCTGGATCAGTGCGATGGCAATGGCGATGGCATTGCCAATTGCAATTCCTTTGAGAAGAAGGAGTGACCCCTGGATAAGGAAGAGTTTCCGGAGATTCATGTTGGTCATGCCTATTGCCTTGAGTACGCCGATCATATTGGTTCTTTCAATGATCATGATGAGCAGGGCTGAGGTCATGTGGATCAACGCCACCAGGATTGTGATGATGAGGATGATGACCACGTTCTGGTCCATCAGCGCGAGCCAGCCGAAGAGCTGTGGGTGAAGGTCCCTGATACTTTCCGCGATCAGGTCAGGAGGGATGGTTTCATTGACGCGCAGTGTCACCTCGTCGAGGCGGGTAAAATTGCCAATCAGCACTTCAAGGCCGCTGATCTGGTCCGGTTCCCAGTTGTTGAGACGGGCAATATGCCTTATGTCGGCAAACAGGTAGGTTTCATCGAAATCGGCAAGGCCTGTTTCGTAGATTCCGCTTACCGTAAAGCTACGAAACCTCGGTGGGTCCTGGATAAAATAGAGGATCACTTTATCACCGACGGAAAATCCCAGTTTGGCGGCAGTGTGCCTCGAGATAAGGGTTTCGGTGGAGCGCTCTGCGGTATCGAGTTTTGGCAGGCGCCCTTCGGTCAGTTTGCTTGCAAAGAATCTCCAGTCGTATTCGGGCCCCACCCCTTTTACCACGATCCCTTCAATCTGGTCATCCGTCTTGATGATCCCTGCCTTCAACCCGAAAGGCTGAACATGCACTACGCCCGGAATGGATCTGATCTGCCGGACCATTGCCGTGTCATAGCGGATGGGATCCACCTCCCATGAAGCGTTGTTGTCGAACCAGGTAACCTGAATATGGGCACCAAAACCAATGATCTTTTCCCTGATCTCCTGCTGGAACCCTTTCAGGATGGCAACTGCCAGGATGAGAACCGTAATCCCCATCGCGACACTGGCTACCGAAATATTGATAATGGGCCTGGTGAAGGAGCCTTTCCCACGGCGGAAGAGTCGGCGGGCAATGAAGAGTTCGAAATTCAAGGGTTTGCTTTTTGGCAAAAATAGGCATCTTTGCTTTACGGAACTGCCCCGGTGGGGAAAGCAATACAAAATTCATCCTATCTTTGGCCATTAATGACTTGATTATGCGAAAGAATTCCATGCTCCGCTGCTTTGTTTTTTTTATGTTGATATTGATGGTGCAAGGCTGTCGTGGACAAGCCGGAGATTCACCCGGAGATGCAGGAACTGTTCCTGGTAAACCCTTAATCCCTTTGCTCCAGACTGGTGCAGAACGGACAGATCTGTATTTCCCATTGCTCAAGGGGAAAAAAATCGGGGTCACGGGCAATCAGACTTCATTGATTGGCAGTGTGCATTTGGTTGACAGTCTTTTAAGAACCGGCATTGAGGTTATTAAGGTGTTTTGTCCTGAACATGGCTTCAGGGGGGAGGCTGAAGCCGGGAAGACCATACAGGGCGGGAAAGATGATCTAACCGGTTTGCCGGTCGTATCTTTATATGGAAAGAAGAAAAAGCCTTCAGCGGAAGACCTGGAAGGGATCGGGATCATGGTTTTCGACATCCAGGATGTCGGGGCAAGGTTTTATACCTACATATCCACCCTGCATTATGTCATGGAAGCCTGCGCAGAAAAGAATATCCCCCTGCTTGTCCTCGACCGTCCGAACCCCAATGGTCATTATGTGGATGGACCGGTGCTGAAGCCGGGGTTCACATCGTTTATAGGGATGCATCACGTAGCACTGGTCCACGGAATGACGATGGCAGAGTATGCCCGGATGATCAACGACGAGGGGTGGCTTGCCGGAGGGGTGAAGTGCGATCTGTCCTGGGTTCCTGTCAGTGGATATGCCCATTCAACAACTTATCAGCTCCCGGTTGCTCCCTCGCCAAATCTCCAGGATATGGATGCCGTTTATCTGTATCCTTCGGTTTGCCTGCTCGAAGGGACGATTGCCAGCGTTGGCAGGGGTACCGACTTTCCCTTCAGGCTGGTTGGACATCCATCAGTAAAAACCGGTGATACTACTTTCATTCCCAGAAGTATTCCCGGGAAAAGCGAATCCCCGAAGCTGCTCGGGCAGACATGCCATGGATGGAGGCTGGATGGTGCCAATCCCGATGGCTCCTCCATGCTCAATTCGCTGGATCTCACCTGGCTCTTGCGTTTGTACAAAGAAACAGGAGGAGGGGAAGGGTTCTTTACCTCATCTTTCGACCTTCTCGCCGGAACAGACCTCCTCAGGAAACAGATACTCGAGGGTAAATCAGAAGCTGAAATCACCATAAGCTGGCAGAATGGGTTGAATGAATTCAAAACCATCAGAAAGAAATATCTTCTTTATCCGGAATAATGGTTACGGAAAGCTAACAGACCGTGTTCATATTGTTTGTCTATCTGATCATATCCTGACGAAGGTGTGGTTTATCAATCAGCAAAAATG
>JAWOGX010000288.1:0-17517 GCA_046496455.1 Bacteroidales bacterium
GACCCCGGCTGAAGTGCGCGAAATCCTGATGAAGTCTGTCACCCCATATGGAAAGAAAAAGGTGATTATACCGGGTACAGAGAAAAAGGAGAAAATGCGGGAACTGTGCGTCTCCGGTGGGGTCGTTAATGCTTTCAATGCCGTGAAAATGGCAGAGAGTCGAGAGAGTCGAGAGTCGAGAGTCGAGAGTCAAGAGAAAGACTTTTAACGCTTCACTTTTAGTTTTTCTCTCCATTCTGCGCCGTATTTCCTGGTGAGGGCTGCCTTGAGGAAATCGACGAGCCTGATCCCTTTTTTTTCACCGTTTTCGAGAGCGGGGTTGCAGATGGGCCAGCGGTGGTACACCATTTTGGTCAGTCCGTTTTCAAGCCGTGTGAGGCGCAGCGGATAGAGGTGACACGACTCTGGTTTCTGCAGTGGCACATCTCCTGCTTCCCACGCTTTTTCGATGGCGCAGAGAGCAATGCCATCATCGGTAAACCAGGCAAATGCACATTCACGGTCGTTGACGAGCGGTGTGACGTAATTGCCGTCCATGTCCCAGTCGAAAACGCCGTAACGCTTCACGACCTCTTTGCCCGGTTCTTCCATATAGGGGATGATGCGTTCAATATAATCCTCCAGCAGGCTGATCTCCTCTTCGGTGAGGGGCGCCCCGGCATCACCTTCCACACAGCAGGCCCCTTTGCATTGCTCAATATCGCAGGCAAAGCAGAGGGAGGTAAGCTCTTCCGGCACAATGGTGTTGTCAATCACTTTCATGCCGCAAAGGTAATGAAAGAGATAGATTTCGTATTTTTGCCGCCATGATGACACAGGACGATTTTTTCAAAAAGGTGGTAGCCCATGCCAGGGAGTACGGATATGTATTCCCTTCAAGTGAAATTTATGACGGGCTGAGTGCTGTTTACGACTATGGGCAGTATGGTGTGGAACTCAAGAACAACATCCGGGAATACTGGTGGAATGCGATGGTGCGATACAATGAAAACATAGTCGGGCTCGATAGTGCCATTTTCATGCACCCGATAATATGGAAAGCATCCGGCCATGTTGACGCATTCAACGACCCCCTGATCGACAACAAAGACAGTAAAAAAAGGTATCGCGCCGATGTTCTTATCGAAGATCATGTGGCAAAGATCGAGGCCAAAATTGATAAAGAGGTGCAGAAAGCCGAAAAGCGTTTCGGGGATCAGTTCAACAAAGCGTTGTATCTGGAAACCAACCCGAGGATCGTGGAATACAGGCAGCAGATGGAGACAATCACACACAGGATGAACACCTCTCTGGAGAAGAACGACCTTGCCGATGTAAAGGCGCTGATCGAAGAGCTGGAAATTGTTTGCCCGGTGTCGGGTTCCAGAAACTGGACAGAGGTTCGGCAGTTCAACCTGATGTTCGCCACGAAGATGGGCTCGGTGAACAATGATAGTGGGGATGTGATTTATCTTCGGCCGGAGACTGCCCAGGGGATCTTTGTAAACTTCCTGAATGTATTGAAAACGAGCCGCATGAAAGTTCCGTTTGGTATAGCCCAGGTGGGTAAAGCGTTCCGGAATGAGATCGTGGCACGGCAGTTCATCTTCAGGATGAGGGAGTTTGAGCAGATGGAGATGCAGTTCTTCGTGAAGCCTGGGACAGAACTGGAGTGGTACCGTTACTGGAAGGAGGAGCGGATGAAATGGCATCTTTCACTGGGCATAGATTCCTCGAAATACAGGTTTCATGATCACGAAAAGCTGGCGCACTACGCCAACGCTGCTGCAGATATCGAGTATGAGTTTCCGTTTGGTTTTAAGGAGCTGGAGGGGATTCACAGCCGCACCGATTTTGACCTTGCCGCGCACCAGGAACATTCGGGCAGGAAAATGCAGTATTTTGATCCTGAGCTGAATGAGAGCTACATACCCTATGTGGTTGAAACATCGATAGGGCTTGACCGGATGTTTCTGGCTATCCTCTCAAACGCTTATTGTGAGGAGAAACTGGAAGATGGCAGTGAGCGTACCGTCCTCAAGATCCCCGCGAAGCTTGCTCCTATCAAGGTGGCAGTGCTTCCGTTGGTAAAAAAGGACGGACTTCCTGAAAAAGCGCGGGAGATCATGGATACGGTCAAATATCATTATCTCTGTCAGTATGATGAAAAAGATGCCATTGGCAGAAGGTACCGCAGGCAGGATGCAATTGGGACACCTTTTTGCATTACGATTGATCATCAAACACTTACGGACAATACCGTCACCATCCGTGAACGCGATTCCATGGCCCAGGACAGGATCAGCACAGACAGAATTCTCGAAGTATTAAGAGAAAAGATATGAGTCCCTTCGGGAATCTACGGGGGCGGATTTGAAGGATATGCCCCCCCGGGCACCTCAAACGCCTGAATAAATTTTTGCATTCGCTCAACCAATAAAGTAAATTACTACTTTTGCACCCTTTTCCCAAAATGGGGTAATCGCAACATCCTATAAATGGGGAATATAGATTAAAAACCAAAAAAATATTTTTGGCCGGATCAATTTTGCTTTTTTTATACTAACTTAGCATATCGGAGGATTTTGAACGATTAAGATATATCCATGGAACCAACCGTAGATTATAAGTTGCATGAGTTGTTGAAGAAGATCTTCGGGTTTGACCAATTCAAGGGGAACCAGGAAGCAGTGATCAATAACCTTCTCGACGGGAAGGATACGTTTGTCATTATGCCTACTGGAGGTGGTAAATCGATGTGTTACCAGTTGCCATCGTTTCTTTATCCAGGTACGGCGATCGTGATCTCCCCACTGATAGCCCTGATGAAGAACCAGGTGGATGCCATCAGGAATTTCGGTGCAGAGCTGGGGATCGCCCATGTGCTCAATTCTTCCCTGACCAAAAGTGAGATTGCAAAAGTCAAGGCGGACCTCACCTCCGGCCACACAAAACTCCTTTATGTAGCCCCCGAGTCACTGACCAAAGATGAGAATGTTGACTTTCTGAAGACCATTGATATTTCATTTTATGCCATTGATGAGGCTCATTGCATTTCTGAGTGGGGTCACGACTTCAGGCCTGAATACCGCAGGATCAGGTCTATCATTGAAATAGTCGGAAAAAGGCCGGTCATAGCCCTGACGGCAACGGCCACACCCAAGGTTCAGCAAGACATTCAGAAGAATCTGAACATGATGGATGCAACCATCTTCAAAACCTCATTCAACAGGCCCAACCTTTACTATGAAATACGTCCGAAGACCAAGAACGTAGCCAGGGATATCATCAGGTATGTAAAGACACAACCGGGAAAATCAGGCATCATCTATTGCCTGAGCAGGAAAAAGGTTGAAGAACTTGCTGAAACCCTCCAGGTGAATGGCATCAAAGCCCTTCCCTACCACGCAGGGCTGGACTCTGCTGTTAGGGTAAGAAACCAGGACATGTTCCTGATGGAAGAGATAGATGTGATTGTGGCTACCATTGCTTTCGGAATGGGTATTGACAAACCTGATGTCAGGTATGTGATCCACCATGACATGCCGAAGAGCCTGGAAGCCTACTACCAGGAGACCGGCCGGTCGGGCCGTGACGGCGGCGAAGGGAATTGCATCGCCTTCTATACCTATGATGATATGCTGAAGATGGAGAAGATCATGCAGGCGAAAAGCGTTTCCGAACTTGAAATAGCCAACCAACTGCTGCTCGAAACTGTCTCATATGCCGAATCTGCCCATTGCAGGAGGGTGCAGTTGCTTAATTATTTCGGTGAAGAATACCACGAAGATAATTGCAATGCCTGCGACAATTGTCTGCATCCCAAGCCAAAATCTGAAGCCAAAGACCATATCCTACTGGTGCTGGATGCCATCAAAGAGACCAAACAGCTCCTGAAGGCAAAACAGATTTCATTGCTCCTTACCGGCAAAGTGGACTCAATAATCAAGGCGCACAGGTATGATGAACTTGATATTCTGGGCGCCGGGGATTTTGAGGATGTCTATTTCTGGAATGCCGTCATCAGGCAGGCTCTGGTTGAACACCTGCTGGTCAAGGATATTGAGAACTATGGCTTGCTCAAGCTTACTGAGAAAGGAAAGGATTTCCTGGTCAATCCATACTCGGTGATGCTGGCCAAAGACCACGACTATGGCAACCTCGATGCTGAAGAAGAAGATTTCTACTCGCCGGGAGAAGCACGGGGCGCCAGCTCAGCCGATACGGCTCTGTTTGCCATGCTGAAAGATCTGCGGAAGCAAATTTCCAAAAAAGAGGAGCTCCCCCCGTTTGTGATTTTCCAGGATGCCTCCCTGGAAGACATGGCCATCCAATATCCTGTTACCCACGACGAACTCAAGAACATCAGTGGCGTTGGTGAAGGGAAAGCTCAGAAATACGGCAAACCGTTTATCAGTCTCATCAAGAATTATGTTGAAGAGAACGAGATCATCAGACCTATGGATATGGTAGTCAAATCTGTGGTAAACAAGTCAGGACTCAAGGTGGATATCATCAGATCCATTGACAAAAAACATTCACTTGAAGATATCGCAACTTCAAAGAATATCGAAATCGACGAAGTGCTTACCGCCATCGAACATATCGTGGCAAGCGGAACAAAGATCGACATATCCTATTACATCGATGAATTTGTGGATCAGTTTCATCAGGATGAAATATTCTCCTATTTCAGGGAGGAAGCCGAAACTGATTCATGGCAGGATGCACTCAGGGATCTGGGGGAAGATGAGTATACGGAAGAAGAGGTGAGGCTTGTCAGGATAAAATTCCTCTCCGAACTCGGAAACTGATCACCTTGTAAGAAATGTTTTTATGATCTTTGCGGGGGAATTGTGCAAAAGCAAATCCCCCGTTTTCATTCATCAACATAAAACAAAAAAACAATGCAGGACGACAACACCCGGAGCAACCCGGAAGAGAATACAGAAGACACGGAGCCCAGGGGTAATGCTGAAGAGAATACTTCACCCGCTGAAGAAACTTTGAACGAACAGGAAGTGCCATTTTCAGATCAGATCGGAGATGCCAATCTTCAAGGTTTATCACAGGATCTAACAGCGAAGCCTTCGAGGGTTCCGCTGCTGGCGCTGATCTTCAGTCTCATTGCCATTGCGGGTTTCCTTTTCCTGACGTTAACCAGGGGAAACATTACAACGCCTGATCCTTCGCCCCGGGTGATTTCAACGATAAATGGTGACGGTTCGGTTTCGGGTACCAGGATTGCCTTCGTTCGGGCCGACTCTGTGCAGAACAATTACCTGATGACCATCCATTTTCTCGATAGCATTGAAAAGCGCTTCAGGTCTATGGAAAATGACCTGATGGGGCGAAAGAAGGACTATGAGAAGAAGATAGGTAATTATTACCGGGATATTCAGAGCGGACTTCTGAAAGAATCGGCAGCCCTCCAGATCAAAGAGAGACTTGAGAAGGAGGGTGATGATATTGCGAGGCTTGAAGAGAGTTACACCTCACGGATCAATGATCTGCAGCTCAAACTGAATATCATCTATTTCGACAGCCTGTGGAATTTCCTCGATCGGCACAAGGCTCATTTTGGGGTAGATATGGTAGTAGGCTACCAGCAGGGGCTTACCAATATCTTTTTTGCTGATGCCGAAATGGATATCACTGAGGATGTGACTGCTCTGATGAACGAAGAATATATTGCCCGGTATCCGAACAGGAAAGACCTCATCAATAAAAACAAGTAACGACCTACAAACCTGTTGTAAACGATGACAAGATTGAATTCATTGATGATCAGGGTTGTTGCCCTGTTATTGATTGGCGGAACCGGAGGATCATGCGGCAGCAGTTATTCGCATGAAGTCATTGAGCAATATGACGATGGCACTGCCAAAGTGATCCATTACTATAAGGAGAAAGAGAGCGGAAAGGAGTTGTATAAACTTGAAGAGTATTATGACAATGGCGTGAAGCGCGTTGAAGGATATTTTTCCGGCAATGAGCGACATGGGCGATGGAACAGCTGGCATGAAAACGGCCAGTTATGGTCTGTTGCCACATACCGGGATGGGAAGCTACACGGCAAACAAACCGTGTATTTCCCATCAGGCAACAAGTTTTATGAAGGGGCGTTTGAGAATGGCCTCCGCACAGGGACCTGGACATTCTGGGACGAAGACGGCAAGGTGGTCAACACCCGCGAATATTAGCGTCAGGCCAGATTGAAAGCGGCCTTTACATCTTCAACCCTGTCAGTCTTTTCCCAGGCAAAGAAATCTGCCAGTTTGAAGATTTTCGTCACACCGTTTTCCTCACGCATGTAGGTTGCGTCATCCTGGTATTTCACCTCAATTTCCCTTGTGAAGGGATCACGGCCGAAATGGCCGTAAGCAGCAGTTTCAATGAAGATCGGGTTTTTCAGCCCCAGGTTTTTAATAATGGCATAAGGGCGCAGGTCAAAGATACGGGTGATCATCCTGGCAATTTCGCCGTCGGAGAGGATATTCCCTTGTTGGTCCTTCACTTTGGCCGTGTGGTGGGTATTCACATAGACTCCGACAGGTTCAGCCACACCGATGGCATAAGCGATCTGGACAAGGATTTCATCAGCAACACCGGCTGCCACGAGATTTTTGGCAATATGACGCGCTGCATAGGCAGCAGACCGGTCAACCTTTGAAGCATCCTTTCCGGAGAAAGCACCACCACCATGGGCGCCACGACCACCGTAAGTGTCCACGATAATTTTCCGACCGGTAAGCCCGGTATCACCATGCGGGCCACCAATCACAAATTTGCCGGTAGGGTTGACAAATAGTTTGAAATCATCGCCAATAATCTGCTGAATATGATCAGGGAGCAAGGACTTTACCCTGGGAATTAAGATATTACGCACATCACTGGTGATCTGTTCATGCATCACCTCATCCGGGGCAAATTCATCATGCTGTGTGGACACGACGATGGTTTCAATCCTCAACGGTTTGCCATGATCGTCAAATTCGACGGTAACCTGTGATTTGGAATCGGGGCGGAGATAGGTCATCTCTTTTCCTTCTTTCCGGATGGCAGCCAGCTCCTGCACAAGCATATGTGCAATTTCGACCGGCATGGGCATAAAGTTATGCATCTCACGGGAGGCATATCCGAACATCATCCCCTGGTCTCCGGCGCCCTGATCCTCGATATTGGCGCGGACGACCCCCTGGTTGATGTCCTGCGACTGTTCATGAATAGAGGAGACAATGCCGCAGGAGTTGGAATCAAAGCGGTATTCAGCTTTGGTATAGCCAATTCTTTCAATGGTGCGTCTGACTACCTCATCCGTGTTAACCCATCCGTTTGTTTTCACCTCACCGCCGCAAATGGCAAGGCCGGTGGTGACCATGGTTTCGCATGCTACTTTGGATTCAGGGTCCTGCCTGAGAAATTCATCAAGCAATGCATCGGAAATCTGATCCGCAACCTTATCGGGATGTCCCTCTGATACAGATTCGGACGTAAATAAGTAAGCCATAACAATCTAATTGTTTAGTTGAACATAGGTTACGTGAAAAAGATTGGGATCGCAAAACGGAAGGAAAACCTAATTGGTTTAGCATTTTTTCCAGTGGTTGCAATCAAAACAAATCTTTCCACCGGCGGCAAAGGTAGCAATAATTTGCTAATGTGATAATATGGTAATGTGCTGATGAAGTTAAAAGGCAAAAGTGAGCAGATGCAATGATTTTGTGAGTGCAACGAAACAAAATTATTAGCAGCTGCCATCCCGTGAGCGCAGCGAAACGGGAGCAAAAGGCAAAAATTTATCCCGCTGAATGCGCTGATTTGTAAAATACATTAATAATCTGCGGTTTGATCTGCGAACATTTGCGAAATCAGCGGGAAAAACAGAGTGCAGGTTTCAAAATGAACTCAAATTTTTAAAGAAAAAAGTTTAAGTCCAGAAGGCTCTATCGTTTGGTCAGCATCTGGAAGACCTCTTCGAGGCTTCGTTGGGAACGGTTGATGGTGAGCACTTTCAATCCTTCATCGACAGCAAACTTAAAAATGGCAGCGCGGATATCCTGATCCGGTGCAGATTCGATCTGCCACACTTTATCCCTAATGCTTTTGACGGAAGTTACGCCAGGGATTGCCCGGAGTTTTTTAAGGTCAGTGCTGCGGTCGAATTCAACGGAGAGGATTTCCACACCTGAGGTGATGGCGGAGAGTTGACCGATGGGTTTGTCGGCAACGATTTTTCCCTGATCGATGATGATGACGCGGCTACAAAGGGCTTCCACTTCCTGCATAATGTGGGTGGAAAAGAGAACGGTCTTCTCCTTTCCCATGGCTTTGATCAGGTTCCGGATCTCCACCAGCTGATTGGGATCAAGGCCGGAAGTCGGCTCATCAAGAATAAGCACTTCCGGATCATGGATCATAGCCTGGGCCAGTCCGACACGCTGCCGAAACCCTTTGGAGAGCGCCCCGATCTTCTTGTGCTGTTCAAACTGAAGCCCTGTCATCTCAATCATCTCCTGCACCCGCTTCTTTCTGTTTCCTGGCAGCTTATGCAGCCCGGCAATGAACTGAAGGAATTCATGCACATACATATCGAGGTAGAGTGGATTATGCTCCGGCAGATATCCCACGCTCTTTCTCACCTCCATCGCATCCTCCAGGATATCGTATCCGCTAACGCTGACCGAGCCGGAATCTGGCGGGATAAAGCACGTGATGATCTTCATCAGTGTGGATTTACCGGCACCGTTCGGACCCAGCAAACCTGCAATCTCCCCATTCTCAAGCTTCATACTTACATCATCCAGCGCCTTTTGCTCACCATAAAGCTTTGAAACTCCGATTACCTCTATCGACATATCCCTGTAGTATTAATGCGGTGGTAAAATTAACAAAAAAAGAGATCGGGGGTGGTGACTCACTGATGCTTCCAAAAATAACATCAATATAAAAAAAAATAAAAATATCTTGCTATTTCAGATGGATATTGAATACCTTTGGATATTCACTTTAAACCGTTATCTTTATGAAAAGAACAATTACCTTTTTGATTGCAGGATTATTTGTATTGGGGATAGCCCTGCAGGGCGTTGCCCAGTCTGTAACCCATGACGAACAGTCTGATGTGGCCAAAAATACCTCAGGCTTACAATCAGCCGCAAAACTGCCTGTGACCTGGACCTATTACCATGATGCAAAAGGCGGAATGCTGTATGACAATGGTCCACTCGTCAACATTCCAGGCTCTGCCGGAAATCCGGATACCAGCAGGCTTCAGTCTGTAACGCTCTCCATGTCAACCCTTGGTTTCGGGATTCAGTTGACTGCCACAACCAGCAACCGAATTGCGGACGACGTCACCATAGCTGATTCGGCATGGGCGATCGACTCCATTGTCTTTTTCACCTATCAGACCGGCTCAAGCACTGTTTCTACCACTACAGGTTCCAATCTGCGCATCTGGGACGGTGCACCGGACCTTCTCACCAGCAACATCGTCTGGGGTGATGACATCACCGATCGTCTGGCCAACACCTATTGGAGCAACATTTACAGGGATTCTGAGTCAGCAACCGGAATCGGCAACACCACCCGCCCCATTATGCGAAATGTACTTCAGACTGCCGGATGGTTCCTGAACCCCGGCACCTATTGGCTGGACTACCAGGCAGAAGGAAGCCTGACTTCAGGTCCGTGGGGGCCTCCCATCACGATCAACGGACTGACCGTAACGGGCAATGCCCTGCAGATGACCTCAGCAGGATGGGCACCCGCCAATGATGGTGGATCTATGACCCAACAAGGGTTGCCATTCATCATCTATGGATCAAAGGTGGTTTCATCCATCGAAGACCATCTTGCCGCTCAACCGGTAAGGATGTTCCCAAATCCGGCCAACGGTTATGTCAACCTGGAGAGCCACACCCTCATCAGCAAGGTGGAAATCGCAAACCAGATCGGACAGATCGTTCACAGCAGCAACCCGGAAGCAGTTCAATGCACCATCGACCTGGGTTCCCTGACCCCCGGCCTCTATCTGATCACAATCCAAAATGGCAGCAATATCACCACCTCCAAACTGATGGTGAAGTAATATCAGATACAGCAATAAAACAAAGAGCCCGGCTGTGTCTTTTCACTGCCGGGCTCTGAGTTATTTACATTGTTGATAAGTCTTTCAGCAGACAAAGCCAAAATGCGATCATACCTGTGAGCCGGTAAATTTTCTGCGGATCAGTTTGAAGATTTCCATCATTAAGATGACCGGAACCGCAAGGGCAAACACCGTGAGAATATCCTGAAATGCCATCGGTTCAGCCCTGAGCACCGTCTGCATAAAAGGCAGGTGCATGGAAGCAATGTGGATTGACGCAGCGATCAGAACTCCAAAAACCAAAGGAATGTTTCTGCGGATAGGCACCCTGAATGCAGAAACCCTTTCTGAGCGGCAGTTGAACACATGGAAGTTCTGCATGAATACAATGAGCAGGAGGATGATATTTCGGGCTGAAACCTCAGCCATTCCTGCCACCTCAATGAGGTAGTACCATGTACCGAAAGCGATAAGCCCCATCGTGATACCAGCAATGAAAGTCTGCTGAATCATCAGTTTATTGAAAACCGTTTCGTTTGTTTTCCTGGGTTTCCGTTGCATGGCCCCCGGTTCGCCCCCCTCAAAGGCAAGGGCTACATCCTGGATGCCGTTTGTGACCAGGTTAAGCCAGAGAAGCTGCACTGCCAGCAATGGCAAGGGGAGGTTGGCGAGGATGGCCAGGAGGAACAGGATCACCTCTGCGGCGCCGGTAGAGATGAGCAAGAGGATCACCTTTCGCACATTATCATAGGCAAACCTCCCCTCCTCCACACCGGTTACAATGGAGCTGAAATTATCGTCGGTGATGATCATTGATCCTGTTTCACGGGCCACGTCGGTGCCGGAACCCATAGCAACGCCAATATTGGCGGCACGCAATGCAGGGGCATCATTCACACCGTCACCGGTTACTGCCACGAACTCTCCGTTTTCGCGCAACACTTCCACGATCCGCTTTTTCTGTACCGGGGTTACCCGCGCAAATACCCTGGATGCCAGCACCAGTCCGACAAACTGCTCTTTCCCCTCCGAAAGTGCATCTTCCAGCTCAAGACCCGAAACAACCTCATTGTCATCTGCGATGATGCTGAGTTCCTTCCCGATGGCTGCAGCAGTTGCCGGATGATCACCCGTAATCATCAGCACCCTGATGCCCGCTTCACGGCTCTTGTTGATGGCATCCATCACCTCCGGACGCACAGGATCGATGAATGCTATCAACCCAAGGAAAGTCATTTCGGAAATGTCACCATTGCCATAGACCTCCTTTTTCTCAAAACCGTCAACTTCTCCTTCTGCAACCGCGAGCACGCGGTAGCCCCCGGCTGCCAGCTCAAGGGCCCTTGCTTCCACATATTTCCTGTCGACAGGGATTGTGCCTTCCAGGGTTTTCATTCTGTCGCAAAAATCCAGGATGGTTTCAGTGGCACCTTTTACAGCCAGCATCACCTTTCCATGCTCATCATAATATGCCCCTGAGAACTTCTTCTCCGATTCATAAGGGATTGTATCAACCCTGGGATACGATTCTTTGACAGCATCCTGCGATAAACCTGCTTTATAGCCCAGAGCCAGCAATGCAATGTCCATGGCATCGCCGTGGTGAGTCCACTCTTCCCCATCCTTCTTCAGTTTCCCTTCATTGGCAATCATTGCATTGATAATCAGCCTTGTTTTGTGCTTCGTAGCTTCTTCGGGAGTGTCCTGAAGCGGAGTAATGTCTCCTTTTCCGTTATATCCCTCCCCGGAAACCGAGCACTGCAAACCATCCGGAAGCTCGATCAGTTTGACGGTTTGCTGGTTTACAGTGAGCGTTCCTGTTTTGTCGCTGGCAATCACGGTGCAGCTTCCAAGGCTTTCCACTGCACTCAGCTTTCGCACAATCACATTGCGCCTGGACATCCTTCTCGTGGCGATGGATAGGGCAACAGTAAGCGCCACGGGTAACCCTTCCGGAATCGCCGAAACTGCGAGGGCAACCACGAAGAAAAAGACATCATCGGTGCCGTAGCCCTTGAAGATCAGGAACCCTGCAAGGATAGCAGCAATGCTGAGCACGATATAACTGATCTGTTTGGTAAATTTCTCCATCCGGATAATGAGGGGTGGTTTGGCGGCGGTAGCCAGGCTAACGTCCTGGGCAATTTTTCCCACTTCGGTCGCCATACCTGTAGCCGTTACCACGCCAATTCCCCTGCCAGAGAGGACTGAGGCGCCTGCAAAACACATGTTTACACGGTCGCTCACTGCTGAGTGCTGGTCAATTGACTCTGTACTCTTTTCGGCTGCAATAGATTCTCCGGTGAGGAACGACTCATCCACCGAGAGGCCTCGTGCCTCGAGCAATCGGAGGTCGGCCGGCACTTTATTGCCGCTTTCAAGAAGCACAATGTCACCCGGAACCAGCACAGAGGAATCAAGCTCGGCTTCTTTCCCGTCGCGGAGCACCCTTGCCCGGATCCTGAGCAGGTTTTGCAGTGCCGAAGCGCTTTTCTCTGCATTCCACTCCTGGTAGGCCCCCAACGAGGAGTTGAGCAGTATTACCAGCATGATGAACCCTGCATCCACATACTCGCCGATGGCAAGTGAGGCAACAGCAGCAGCCAGCAGGATGTAGATCAGGGGGTGCAGAAACTGCATGAGGAACACCTTGAACAACCCCGGTGCTTCACGTGTCGGGAGCACATTGGGACCATACTGCTCCAGTCTCTTCATTGCCTCTTTTTCCGGCAATCCATCGACAGAACTGTTCAAAATCTCCAGTACTTCTGTCGCAACCTTGCTATGAAACTTAATTCCAGAAATATTATTCATCATCTTCACATCCTTTCTTTTTCTGTTTAATATACATCCGATACAAAATTAACAAAAGTCAGGGGTTTCTGTTTAAACAGAACGAGCTAACTTGCGCCAAAATTGAGCATTATGATCCTTGTTACCGGGGCTACAGGCCTTATTGGTTCACATTTACTTTATCATCTGGTCAGCTCCGGCGAGCAGGTACGTATCCTTTTACGGGAACGGAATCGCCTTGCCGGCATCAGGAAAGTGTTTTCATATTATTCTGATGATGTTGCTGCTCTGCTTGAACATATCAGCATCGTTGAGGGCAATATGCTGGACATGCATTGCATTGAAGATGCAATGCAAGGCATAAGCGGGGTTTACCATTGTGCGGCAATGGTATCCTTCAATCCTTCAGAAAAAATGGAGGTGATTGAAAACAACAGGCAGGTGGCTGCCAACCTGGTGAACGGGTGCCTGGCTGCAGGAGTGAAAAAACTTGTGCATGTCAGCTCCACATCTGCAGTGGGTTTTACTTCCGGCGCCGCGCTCATCACCGAAGATACTGAATGGCAATACCACAAAACGCTTTCGGGATACTCTATCAGCAAGCATGAGTCGGAGCGGGAAGCCTGGCGCGGTGAGGCGGAAGGGTTGGATGTAGCTATCGTGAACCCCGCCATGGTACTGGGTCCCGGCAACTGGGGAGAAAGTTCCACGCAGCTCATCAAAAAAAGTTATGAAGGATTGCTCTTCTATACTGAAGGTGTGAATGCCTATGTAGATGTCAGGGATGTTGCAGAAGCGATGATCAGGCTGATGCACAGCAATATTTCAGGTGAGCGGTTCATCCTTGCTGCAGAGAATATCAGTTTCCGGGAGTTGTTCACCAGGCTGGCCGGTAGACTGGGGGTGAAGGCACCCCGTTACCATGCCAGGAAATGGATGGCAGAAATGCTTTGGCGGATTGAGTGGCTGAAAAACAAGCTTACCGGGAAGCCTCCGCTTATCAGTAAAGAGACGGCACGAACAGCCTGCGAATACCATTATTACTCTTCTGAAAAAGTGACCGAACGGTTGGGATTTACTTTCCGTCCCCTGGATGAGACGATTGCATGGACCTGCCGGATGTTCCTGAGGGATCAGGAAAATCATTCAGTAAAAACGGAGGAGCCACAGCAGGGTTAATGCCCGGAATCAATGGGATCTACTCAGCTTTCAGCTTGTCGATATCTCTTCTTTCGCGCTTGGTCGGCCGGCCGGCACCCCTTTCGCGTCGTTCAAAATTCCTGGTATTGAGCAATGCAAGTTTTTCATATTCCTGTTGAGGTGTCAGGTCTTCAAGATAGACCGGTACCAGCTTTGCCCCTACCCTGTTGTGCAGCAAAGCAAGTACCCTGAAGGTCCGGGTGATCCCATGTTCATGCAATGTAAATACGATCTGCTCAATCACCTCCCTGGAAGGTTTCACCGGCTCATCCCCAATCCTGACACGCCCTTTTCTGCAAAGTTCAGTGGCCACGGAGCGGGTCTTGCACAACCTGACACACCAGAGGAACTTATCGATTCTGACCTGGTCGCCCATTACTTTTCACGAAAATAAACCTGAACAGGAACCCCATTGAAGTCGTACAGTTCCCGTATCCTGTTCTCAATAAACCGCTTGTAGGGATCTTTCACATACTTGGGAAAATTGCAGAAGATGGCAAAAGCTGGATATGCGATTGGCAACTGGGTGATGTATTTGATCTTCACATATTTTCCCTTGTGAGCAGGTGGCGGGTTCCTTTCGATGATCGGGAGAAGATCTGCATTCAGCTTTGCCGTTGGAATCTTCAGTTTGCGTTGCTGAAATACTTTGGTTGCCATCTCAAGGGCTTTGTGGATGCGTTGCTTGTTCAGCACAGATGTGAATATGATCGGAATATCGGTAAATGGTGCCGTTCGGGACCGAATCATCTTCTCAAACTCCAGGTGGGTATTGCTTCCTTTTTCGACAAGATCCCATTTATTGACAAGGATGACAACCCCCTTATTGTTCTTTTCAGCCAGGTGGAATATGTTCATATCCTGACTTTCGAATCCTTGTTCTGCATCAATCATCAGGATGCAGACGTCGGCGGTTTCGATGGCACGGATGGAACGCATCACTGAATAGAACTCAATGTCTTCCTTCACCCTGTTTTTTCGCCGCAGGCCGGCGGTATCAATCAGGTAGAAGTCGAAACCGAAACTGGTATAATGGGTATCGATGGTATCGCGGGTTGTTCCGGCAACGGGGGTTACGATGTTGCGATCAACACCGATAAGTGCATTGATAAAGGAGGATTTCCCCACATTGGGGCGTCCGACCACGGCAAACCTTGGCAGATGGTCGTCATCCACCTCGGTGCCCGGTTGAAACTTTTTTACGAGTTCGTCGAGCAGGTCACCGGTACCATGACCGTTGACTGCCGATACGGGCCACACCTCTCCCAGGCCCAGCCTGTAAAATTCGGTTGATTCATGGTAATTTGAAGGGTTGTCTACTTTATTGGCCAGAAGGAATACAGGCTTATCCGATTTCCTGAGGATATTTGCCACATCCTGATCCATCCCGGTGAGGCCGTCGCGGCTGTCGACCATAAAGAGGATCACATCAGCCTCCTCAATGGCGAGGATGGCCTGTTTCCGGATCTCTTCCTCGAAGAGGTCTTCCGAACCCACCACATACCCACCGGTGTCAATGACACTGAACGGGACGCCGTTCCATTCCGATCTCCCATAGTGACGGTCACGGGTCACTCCACTGGACTCATGGACGATTGCCTGCCTGTTCCCGATAAGGCGGTTAAAGAAAGTGGATTTCCCCACATTCGGACGGCCGACGATGGCCAGCATATTTGACATAAGCACAATATATTTGCGGCAAAGATAGTGAATCTTCGGCAGTTAGCCGGCATCAGTTGGGTAGGCTCTACTGTTCGTAGCCAAACCTTTTGAGCTGGCGGGGATCCTCACGCCACTCTTTGTTCACCTTGATGCGGAGGTCGAGATAGATATGCTTTCCGATAAAAGCTTCTATCTCCTTGCGGGCTGTGGTTCCCATGCGCTTGATGGCAGCGCCCTGGTGACCGATCAGGATCGCCTTCTGCGACTCCCTTTCCACGTAAATGATGGCATCAATAGCCATCGGGTCCTCATCCTCCTTGTAACGCTCCACCACAACTTCCACCGAGTAGGGTATCTCTTTCTGAAACTGCACCAGGATCTGCTCCCGGATGATCTCGGAAACAAAAAACCGCATCGACTTGTCTGTAAGCTCTTCTTTGTCGTAATAAGCCGGCGATTCAGGCAAAAGATCCAGGATGACGTCAAAAATGCCCTCGATACCAACCTTGTGGAGCGCAGCAACGGGCATCACTTTAGCACCGGGTATGGTTTGTTCCCAATGATGAATGGCATCCGTGACGGTTGTCTGGTCCGACAGGTCCACTTTGTTGATCAGCACCAGTACCGGGATATTCTCCCTGGATATCCTGGTAATAAACTCCTCTGAATAGTTGCGGTCGGCGGGTTCGGTGATAAACAGGAAGATATCAGCATCCACCAGTGCAGATTCAACGAACTTCATCATCGATTCCTGGAGCTTATAGCCGGGCTTCTCGATAATGCCTGGGGTATCGGAATAAACGATCTGAAAGTCATCGCCATTGACAATCCCCATAATGCGGTGGCGTGTGGTCTGGGCTTTAGAGGTGATGATCGAAAGTTTTTCACCAACCAGGGCATTCATAAGGGTTGATTTCCCTACATTGGGTTTTCCTATGATATTGACGAAGCCGGCTTTATGGTTCATGATTCGGGTTTTTTTGCAAAGGTAGGGTTAACCGATGAATCTTTTCAGAGGATATTGAAAAGAAGAATTATTCTGGCCTTTTCATTAAAATGTTTGTGGGTAGAAGAAAAAGTGTATCTTTGCACCCACATTATTGCGGGGTGGAGCAGTGGTAGCTCGTCGGGCTCATAACCCGAAGGTCGTAGGTTCGAGTCCTGCCCCCGCTACAAGAGAAAGAAACCGGAATCATTTTTTGAATCCGGTTTTCTTTTTTTGCTGACGTTTAATAGGCTTGTCGGGCTCATATCCGCCAGCCGGCGGACGTAGGTTCGAGTCCTGCCCCCGCTACAAGAGAAAGAAACCGGAATCATTTTTTGATCCGGTTTTCTTTTTTTGCTGACGTTTAACAGGCTTGTCGGGCTCATATCCGCCACCCGGCGGACGTAGGTTCGAGTTCCGCCGGCAGGCGGACACGCCAGCAATCAAATTGATATAGTTTAAACTTTTGATTATATGTTTACGGTTTATGCACTTTATTCCTGCAATTTTGACAAAATCTACGTGGGTTACACATCCGACTTACAACAAAGGTTTATTGCTCACAATGAACTTGGCACAAAGGGTTGGACAATGAGGTACCGACCTTGGATAATAATCCACACTGAATCATTTGAAAACAAATCAGATGCAATGAATCGAGAGAAACAATTGAAATCAGCAAAAGGGAGACAATTTATAAGATCACTCATCAAATAGGCTTGTCGGGCTCATATCCGCCAGCCGGCGGACGTAGGTTCGAGTCCTGCCCCCGCTACAAGAGAAAGAAACCGGAATCATTTTTTGA
>JAWOGX010000304.1:0-2837 GCA_046496455.1 Bacteroidales bacterium
TCATTATCCGGCAAAGCCATAATGATAGGGAGCAAAGCCAATACCGGAAGTATTTTCCCCGTTCAGTTCAAGGCGGAAAACTCATCAGATCTGAAGATAAAATCAGGCATGTTTGGAAAAGTGATGGTGAGAAACAGCAATGATGACAAAGGGATTGTCATTCCGTCATCGGTGGTTGTTGGCACACCAAAGCAACCACAGGTTTACCAGGTAAAAAATGGAAAAGCGCATCTGCAAAACATTACCATTTCAGGACGGGTAAGAAACAGCGTGGTGGTATCCGGCGGTTTGCAGGCAGGTGATGTCATTATCACCAATGGCTTTGTCAATCTCTTTGATCAGGCCAATGTCATTGTACAATAAAATCAGCCTGCAATGAATATCACTGCAATCTCCATTAAACGCCCATCGCTGATCATCGTGCTTTTCAGCATATTCATGCTTATGGGACTTATCGGGTACAGACATTTAAGTTATGAATTATTGCCCGACTTTAAACAGCCTGTGGTGGTAATCAAAACAGGGTACCCGGGAGCCGAACCCGAAGAAGTTGAGACATCCGTTTCAAAGAAAATTGAAGATGCTTTATCCAATCTGGAGGGGGTGGATTATCTGCTCACCAAATCGTTGCCGAACGTTTCCATCATTATTGCCAATCTGAAATACGGAACGAGCCTGGATCAAACCATGCAGGATGCCCAGCGCTATATTGACGATATCCGGAAGGATCTGCCTGAAGATATTTCAAGTCCGGTGATGAGCAAAGTTTCCCCCAATGATCTGCCCATCATGTCCGTCAGTGCAACCAGTAATCTGCCTGCCACTGAGTTTTACCAAAGAATGAAAGACGAATTCCTGCCGCAGATTCAGCAGATCAAAGGGGTGGCAGAAATCACCCTTTTAGGTGGAGAAGAAAGGGAAATCCAGGTAAAGGTCAATCAGGACAAACTGAAATTGTACAAAGTTTCCTTGAGTCAGGTCGTTGAAGCCATCAACCGTTCGGGCCTGGACATACCCTCAGGGAAAGTGCAGACCGATACAGAAAATAATCCGGTACGCCTGACCGGGAAATTCACAAGCCTGGATGATATTGAAAATGTGCTGGTAGCAAGGCATGTTGCTGAAAGTCCTGTCTATGTGAAGGATGTGGCAACAGTGATCGACAGTGTCAGAGAAGCAACCTCTTTCAGCCGCTACAACGGGACTGATGGTATCGGCCTGTTGCTGAAGAAGCAGGGTGATGCCAATGCCGTGGATGTTTCCAGCGCCGTTCGCGCAAAGTTCCGTTCCATTGAAACCCAAAATGCAGATTCAGGCGTGCAGTTCATTATCGCTGCCGACAATACCGACAGCACCATTGCCGCCGTCAATTCTGTCATCACGGATTTGATTCTGGCCGTAATACTGGTTTCCCTGGTTATGCTATTATTCCTGCGAAGCTTCAGAAATTCCCTCATTGTCCTGGTGGCTATCCCCACTTCATTGGTTACCGCTTTTGCCGTGATGTGGATATTGGGTTACACCCTCAACCTGATGACTTTGCTGGCCATGTCGCTGATCATCGGAATCCTGGTGGATGATTCCACGGTGGTGCTGGAAAACATCCAGCGCCACCTGGATATGGGCAAAGAGAAGCGGAAAGCAGCCATGGATGGCAGAATGGAAATCGGATTCTCTGCCTTGTCCATCACCTTGGTGGATGTGGTAGTGTTTTTACCCATCCTGTTTTTGCAGGTGTTTGTGGCCGATATCCTCAGGCAGTTTGCAGTGGTTGTCGTCACCTCCACCCTGACCAGTTTATTGGTTGGCTTCACCCTTACCCCCTGGCTGGCTTCACGCATCGGGAAGAAGGAAGATTTGCAGCCAACTCATTTTTTCAACAGATTTTTGCTGTGGTTTGAACATTTGGTGGAACAATTCACCACGATGTATGGCAGACAGTTGGCATGGGTGCTGAACCACAAATTGCTGTTTACCGGCATAATATTGTTGCTTTTCATCCTGACCATGGGCGTGATGAAGCAAGGCATCATTGGCAAAGAGCTTTACGCAACAGGCGACCAGGGGAAGTTCAGAATGGTGCTGGAATTTGATAAAACCATTTCCATTCATCATAACTATCACATTACCAAACAAATAGAGGAGTATATTCTACAACAGCCCGAGGTGGCAACGGTATTCAGCAATATTGGCGGTCCCAGTACCGGCATTGGAAGTCTGGGTGTGGGATCAACTTACAAAACCGAATTAACCATCCAGCTAAAAATCACAAAAGAAGAGTTACGGTCGGTGAATTTGAAGAAAATCCCCACCGAAGCGTTTATGAGGAAGCTTCGTGAAGAGCTGAAACCGAAGTTTCCCGGTATCAACTATTCCATGGCATCGTTGGGTATCATTCCCCGTTCAGCACCTATCGAAATCACCCTGAGTGGAGACGACCCTGATCTGGTCATGCAGAGCGGAAATGACTTAAAAGAGATTATTGCAGAAATCCCCGGTGCGGATAATGTGCGGTTGTCTGTGGAAGCGGGAAGTCCGGAATACAAAATCATCCCCGACAAAGACAAAATGCAGCGATTGGGTTTAACCACCGCCTACGTCGGGATGAACCTGAGGACAGCCCTCACCGGGAATGACGATGCCACCCTGACCGATGATGGGACAGAGTATCCGGTCCGGATCTGGCTCGAGGAGTTTAGCAGGAAGGATTTTGAAGATGTGCAGCGCTCGAACTGAGAAAAGCGTCACGGAATCGTGCGGAAATGCTTCCCGGTCCGGGACGTTTCGAGCCGCCCGCTGTCGGCCGGTCCCGGCCCCGCCGGCTCGATCAGGGCAGG